>JBIIYN010000219.1:0-6573 GCA_044346795.1 Pirellulales bacterium | reverse complement strand
CGCGGACTGTTCCCCAACTCTCTCATGAGTGCTGGTATAGAAACCGGGAAGGGGTCAGCACGATGCTCCACGCTGCCAGGTTCATCGGCTGCGATCTCTCCGGGGCGTCGCTCGTCGGGAGCGATCAGGGCGACACCGATTTCCGCGGCTCGAACCTCTCCGGGGCCGACTTTTCCGACGCCAAGATCCTGCGGGGTGAATTTGCGGGCGTGGCCCTCACGGGCACCCGCCTCTGCCGCACGCACTTCGACTACACGGTGTTGAAGAACGTGCCCCTCGGCGACGCGGTGATCGAGGCGGCGGTGTTTCTGAAGTGCAACCTCGATCATGTCGAGTTGCCGGGTATCTCCTTGGCCGGCGTCGACCTGACACATTCGAAATTCCAGTCGGCCAACCTGCAGGGGGCAGACTTTTCTAACGCTATCCTCACCGGCTGCAACTTTGGCAACGCCAACCTCGCGGGTGCGAGCCTTCGCAAAGCTTCCGCGGCTACCGCGTTTTTTGGCAAGACGAATCTCACGGATGCCGACCTGAGCGGCGCCGATCTCCATGGGGCGGGCTTCTCCGCCGCGGCCTTGCAGGGGGCGCGGTTCGACTCGGCGCAGCTTCACGCGGCGCAGTTTGTGGGGGCCAAAGCCGAGCAGGCCAGCTTCGCCCGTGCCGATCTCTCCCACGCCAACTTCTCCCACGGCATTATCAACCACGCTATCATGACCGATGCCGTCACCGAGAAGACCAAACTCCACGGCGTGGCCGACGTCGGGGTCGTGTGGACAAGGCGGCAGCTCGCTGCCGCGGTGCCCACCGACCAGGATCTCTACGAGGCCGAAACCTGGCAGCCGCCGCCGTGATGGAGGCCGCATCGCAGAGGGTAGGGGTCCTCATGCGATCCTACGGCACGACCGCAAAGGCGGCATCGCGACGGTCGACGGCCGAGGGCGCGCTGAGCAGCCAGGTCGTCCAGCCCAGCCGGCTGCCGGCCGGCGAGCCATCTGCTTCCACTATCGCGCCGCCGAGCCTCGTCATCGGCACATCGGCCGCCGCCAGGATCGGCCGCACGTGGATGTCGTAATTGAGGTTGATGTAGAGCCGGGCGAGATCGCCGAGCTTGGCAAGCTCGCGGGTGCCCGGCAGCCGGCAGCGAAACTGCTCGAGCGACAGCGGACCGACCGATATTTCCAGCACCGACTGCACGCTCCAGACCCGCGACCCGGCGATTGCCATGCTGCCGAGTTGGGTGTTCCAGCCGTCGGGATTCTCACGGGTGCCCAGCCGCGTCTGGTCTGGCTTTTCGAGGTCGAGCCAGCGGCCGATGAACTGATGCACCTGCACCGGCACGCCGTAAAGATCGGTGAGCAGCAGTTCCAACGATTCGGCACACCGTGGGAAGTGGGAGTAGTGGCCGGCATAACGGAAGACGACATCGTCATCGATCGCCATTTGTCCGCCCAGCCCTCGGCCTCCGAGGCCGACCAGACAGGCGACCGCCGCCGTGATCGAATCCCGCGGCCTGGCCGCGCCGTCGTCCCATTCGGTGCCGACACCACGGATGAGCGTCCGCTCCTGCTGGACAGGCTGACGGTATTTGGCCCACGCGCGGTAGAGCAGAGAGATCGCCCGCTGGCTGAAGACGTCGAGGAAAGCCTGCAGGCTGTGGTCGCGAAACCGCCGGATGCGATCGATGACCAGCGTCGTATAGAAGAGCGGCAGACTGCCCGTTGGCCCAACCAGCCCAAAACAGGTGACGTCGAGGTCGATCCCCGGCACCCGCGTGGACGTTTCACCCTCTGCGGTGACGGCAGCTTCGCTCCGGGCATCATCCCCCCCGTCGTCTGCTTCCGGGAGAATCTGAGCGCGGGTGATGGCCGCTCCAGGGAACCCAAGGGTCACCTCGCAGTGAAACGTCACCGGTGGATCTGTGTCGGCATTTGAGGCGGTCGATCCGACCTCGCATGGCGGTTCCCGCCCCTCGGCCACGGCGTCGAGATAGACGACGCTTTGCGCGAGCCGCACAGCCTGAAAAAAATCAAATTGATGAGGGGCGGAGACCAGCCTGTTGATCAGGCGAGTGTCCGGTTCCCTGCTCGGGGCGGCCATGTCCATTGCTCCTTACGGCTTTCCTGCTGACGGGACGTGGCGATCATCCGCGTGAATGCATTGATCGTCACCCACGAGCCGAAGAACCGCTCCAAGACTGACGAAAAAAGATAGCCCGTGTTGTCGATGAACTGGCTCTCGTCGAGGACCAGCGTCACTTCCAAACCCTGGGCCACCCCGCCAAACCGACCGGGCACGCGGCCGGCGATGCGGCGGCTGCGGATGTCGCTGAGGCCCTGGATCCAGCGCTGCTTCTGGCTGAAGTCCTCCAGATCGGAGTGCAGATAGAGGTTCAGCATGTCGCGCAAGGCCAGCGACGCACGGCCTTCACCACCGTCCACCAGCGACAGATGGTTGAGCGACAGGTGGGAGATCAGCCGCCAGGCGTTGCCGCGGCCCGGCTGGCGGCGCAGTGGCCGTGTCGGACGACTGAGACAGGTGATCGTCCCCACCGGCCCCTGGCCCTCGGTGAGCGTGAAGCGGGGCCGGCCCACCGCAAACGGCAGGCGGCTCGGCAGGTTGCGATTCGTACAGGTCGCCTCGCAGTGGATCGTGACGTCGAGCATGCGGGTTGGGCCGCCCTCGCCGTCGACGAGCGCCATCCACATGTCGCTGGCACCATCCGCGCCTCCGTCCGGTCGCGGCTCGGGGCGGGTCCGTCGCATGGCCGACCAGCGCATCGGAATCGCCGCGCCGGGCGCCGGGGCGATGTTTCCTGCCTCGACCGTGGATGGGGAATAAAATGGCAGGACGCTGAAGGGCTTGCCGCCGGGCGTGCTGCCGCGGACGGAATCGATCGTGTAGACCTCCAGGCTGCGAGGGCGACGAACGTCGGGCACCAGGCAGTATTCCGACCGCGTGCCGGTGATCCGCAGCGGATCCAGCCGGTGCGGAAACAGGTTCACGACCGGCGTGCAGCCGAGGCGGATCGCCGCCGGTGTCACGAGTCGCTCCAGTTCCCGGCTCGTGGCGGAGAGCATGATCGAGACGCACATCCGGTCGCTCAATCGGCCGAGGACACTCGGCGAAAGTCCCTCGAGATCGATGAACAGGAACTTCTGCGGCATGGCGAAAAGTTCGGACAGGAGCCTGTAGCCGGGGAACGCCCGTGGATCGGTGGGAATGGAAGCATCCGCGGAATCGAAGCCGGCTGCGACGAGCCGCTCTCGCGGGAGCACGATCGGTGACGCATCCTCGGGCCCGCTGGAGATCACGATCCCCACGCAGCGAGTGAGCAAGAGTTCGTAGAGCAGATATATCGGCTGCCCTGCACCCACGTGGAGATGAAACCGTAGCGAGCCGAGATTCATCTTTCCGATCGGGATCGCCTTCGACAGCGGTTCGATCTCGATGTCGAGAACCGACTGCGTGCTGGCCGGCGGCAGTATCGGCAGGCGAAACGGCGGGCCGGAGAGCTTTGCCGCCGCTATTTTCAGCGGCCAGAGAGACATGTCGAAACAGGTGCGGTAGGTGCAGACATCCCCGTCGATTCGCTCCGACTCCAGCAGCGATCCCCGCGGCACACGGTGGCCATCGACCAGGGCCGCCTGCTTGGGATCGATGGCCATCTCGACGATCGTCATCGAAGGCAGTGGTCGAAGGTAGTGCGGATAGAGCAGGTCGAGCAACGCCTCGGCCAGCTCAGGAAAATCATCGTCGAGCCGCTTGGTGAGGTGGGCGTTGAGGAAGGCGACACCCTGCAACAGCCGCTCCACATGCGGATCCTGCGAGTCGTCGCGGCCCAGGCTGAGCCGGCCGGCGATCTTCGGATTCTGTTCGGCAAACTGGGCCGAGCGTCGGCGCAAAACAGCCAGTTCACGTTCGTAGAACGGCAGCAGGTCGTCGATCACGTCAATCCCTCCACGAGAAAGTCACCGCTGCCGGAATCAAGCGATGAGACCAGCCGGATCGACTCGCGCAGCGGTTCCACGACAAGCTCCGCCTCGATGATAAATCGCAGTCGCCGGTCGATCGGCCGGCGGTCCTGACCGTCGCCCCGGGGCACCACGTGGACGTGCAGAAGACGCGGCTCGAAGGCTCCTATCGCCTCCTCAATCCGGCGGCAGATGAGGGAGAGCTCTTGGTCGTCGCGGACTTCCAGACTCTGCAGGTCGGGCAGGCCAAAATTGAGCAGCGACGTGCGCAGCTCCGCGTATTGCTCCGGGATCTGATCCAGCGGCCGCCGCGCATTGAGCAGATACTGCAAGTCACGGCAGAGTCCACGCTTGATCACCTTCAGCACCTGCCCCTCATGCCAGAGCGGTTCGGTCGACTGCTCCGGACTGTCGTCGAGCAGCCTGTCGAGCAGGCTTGGCAGCAACTCTTCACGGGTGGAAATGGGGTCTGGCATGGCAGGGGATCAGGTGGTGGAGCGGCCCAGGCACAATCAGCCAAACCGCAGGGATTTCACTTCCATCATGTCGATCGTGTCCTCGCCGTCGAGCACGAACAGCCGTCTCCCGACGCCGATGACCGCCTCGCCTTCCTCTCCCAGCCAGTCCGTCCGCTGCCCGAGCCGAGACGCATCGTCACTGCCCTGGAGCGTGCCGTAGACCGCCGGCAGGTGAACGTCGGCCTCGAACGCATCGCGGACCACCATGTGGGCCTGACGCCACACCAGATCGAGCGGCCGCTCCGCCGGCACGAATTCGATCGAGTCAACCCGATTCATGGGGATCCAGTAATACTTCCCGGTGTGGGTCAACACCTCGAACACTCCAGCGGTGATGTCGTCGAGGTCGCGGAAGTCGCTGAAGCTGCGGTCGCCCATCTGCCCAGCCAGGGCCGGCCGATCTTTTTCTGCCTGTTCAACGATCCGGCCCGCGCCGGCCCGGTCGCCGCCCCGCAGCAGCACGAACGCCTCGAGACGGGCGCGGATGGCATCATCGGCACCGTCTATCAGTTCCGGCACGCGGCCCTCTTCGAAGAATTGGCGACGCGCCGCCTCAGCCCGCAGCAACTGCCGCACCGGGACGGCGGTCACTGAGGCCCGCGGCTCCAGATTCATCAGGGCGTCGAGCTGCTGGTCGGCCCGATCGTTCTGGCCGGAGACCACCAGCAGCTCGGAAAGCAGCCAGCGGGCATCAAGATCGGTGGGGGCGGATTTGACCTTGGCGGTGGTGGCATCGATGGCTGCCGCCAGGTTGCCGGACTTCAACAGCTCGCTGACCGTTTCCATATGTGGACTCCTCAGGGATGGGACAGGGAAATTGCACCCTCAAACAGTATTTATGGCCGTGTTACCGCTGTTCGCTCCGGTGGACCGTGGTGACGAGCTTGAGCGTGGCGTCGATTTGATCGAGTTGGAAGTGCGGCTGGAGCCGCATGATCACGCGGTAGGCTCCTGCCGTGCCCGGCTCCTCCCGCACCTCCACGCTGGCGGCCCGCAGCGGCAGCCGGGCGCGGACCTCCGCGGAAGCCTGGTCATCGGGGGTCACGTAATTGTTGATCCACTCGTTGAGGAACTTCTCCAGATCGATCGCCTCAGCGAATGATCCGATATGGTCGCGGGCGAGCACCTTGAGGTAGTGGGCGAACCGGGAGACGCAGAGCGTGTATTGCAGCATCGCGGAGATGCGGGCATTGGCCGTGGCGATCGGCGAATCAAATTTCTGCGGCTCGTGCAGCGAGGCATTGGAATGGAAGACGGCCCGTCCATCGGGGCCGGTGCCGCAGAGCGGAATCAGTCCGGCCTCATCAAGCTGCAGCTGCGCCGAATCGGTGACGAGCACCTCCGTTGGGCCACGGGCTGCCGCTTCAAGGGTGAAGCCGTCGAAGCCCTCCACCGGCAGGCCCTCCACCACTCCTCCGCCCTCCGTTCCGCGGGAGCCGCCGCGGATGTCAGCAAACCAGCCGGTGCGGCCAAACTCCCGCAGGGCAACCGCGGCCAGCGGCCAGATGGCGCTGATCCAGAGCCGGTGGCCGGTGCCGGGACCATCGACCTCTTCACGGTAGCGGAATCCACGCTCGGCCCAAGACTTCTCGAACGAAGCCTCGCCCTGGGGCTGCCCGACCCAACCGTCGTAGGGCAGGCGGCCTAGAACGTTTGGCAGAGGCAGCCCAAGAAATCGGCTCTCTTCCCGGTGCCGCAGCGCCCGCCACTTCACGAAGTCGGGGCCAGATTGGTAGGTCTTGAGATCGACAAACGTGTTCAACTGAGCATTCGAATCGATGCCCATCAGCTCTGGAGCCGGCGTCGTGAGAAGTGGCGAAAAAGACGCGGCCGCCACCTCCGTCAATCCGGTCAGCAGGTTCACGTCATCGGGATGGTGGCTGAACTGGTAATCGGCGACGAGCATACCGAAGGGGGTTCCACCGGCGGTACCGAACTCCTCCTCATAGACCTTGCGCCAAATGACTGAGCGGTCAAATTCCACGGCACTCGAGCGGTCGCGGGCCAATTCGCGTTTGGAAACACTGAGCACCCGTACTTCCACACGACCGCTGCCATCGCCTGAGGCGTCGGCTACTGCCGCC
>JBIIYN010000025.1:0-20273 GCA_044346795.1 Pirellulales bacterium | reverse complement strand
GAGTGCCCACCCAAGCCGTTGGGGCATCCTTCTGGACGTTACTCGGTGCGGACCATCACGAAGCCGTGGTAGGCCTCGTTGCCGTGCTCACCGATGTCGAGGCCTTCCACCTCTTCGTGCGGGGAGACCCGCAGGCCGACGACGGCCTTGATGATCAGCCAGCAGATCGCCGACACGGGCACCACGTAGGCTCCGACGGCCAGCACGCCGACGACCTGTGCGATCAGCTGCTTCGTGCCACCGCCGAAGAACAGGCCGGCGTTCGGTCCGCCGACCGCCGCCACGCCGTAGGGACCGATGGCCTGCGTGGTCGACAGGTCGGTCGTGGTGAACAGGCCCACGCAGAGCGTGCCGAAGATGCCGCACACCAGGTGCACGCTCGTCGCGCCCACGGGGTCGTCCACCTTGATGCGGTCGAAGAACAGCACCGAGAAGACCACCAGCACGCCGGCGATCGCGCCGATGAGCAGCGAGCAGGTGGCATTGGTGAAGGCTGCCGAGGCCGTGATGCCGACGAGCCCCGCGAGGCAGCCGTTGAGCGTCATGCCGATGTCCGGTTTTCCCAGCAGGAGCCATGCCGTGGCCGTCGCGGTGAGCGTCGCAGCAGCCGCGGCAAGATTCGTGTTCACCGCCACCTGGGCGGCCAGAGCACCGCCGTCGGCGGCCACGCCGAAGGTGCTGCCCGGATTGAAGCCGAACCAGCCGAACCAGAGCACGAGGCAGCCGATGAAGGCGGCCATCATGTTGTGTCCCGGCAGGGCGAGCACCCGGCCGTCGGCCGCATACTTGCCGATGCGGGGGCCGAGGATGATCGCCCCGGTGAGGGCCGCCCAGCCGCCCACCGAATGCACCGCGGTGCAGCCGGCAAAATCCCAGAAATTCCAGTTGGCGGCGAGATAGCCGTAGCCCCACACCCAGTGGCCGGTGACCGGGTAGATCACGAGCGCCATGAGGAAGCTGAAGATGACGAACGCGTGATACTTGATCCGCTCGGCGACGGCCCCCGACACGATCGTGGCCGCGGTGCCGGCGAACACGAGCTGGAAGAAGAACTTGACCCAGAGGGGGACGGTGGCCCAGGCGATGGCCGGGTAGACCCCCTGGTATTTGCCGCCGATCGCCGCATCCGCGCCGATCATCGGACTGTTGTCGGCTCCGCCCACCATCCAGGTGCCGGAGTTCCCGATCCAGCCGCCGTCTCCGGCCCCGAACATCAGATCCCAGCCGAAGAGGTAGTAGGCCAAGGTCGTGGCGGCGAACACCACGAAGTTCTTGGAGAGAATGTTGACGCAGTTCTTCGCCCGGGCGAAGCCGCTTTCGACGCATCCGAAGCCGAGGTTCATGAAGAAGACGAGCATGCCGCAGACCAGCACCCAGACGGTGTCGGCCGCCATCCAGAGCTTCGGCACCATCTCTTCGGTGGTCGGCAACGTCGGCGCGGTCGGGGCTGCAGCCGCGGCCGCCTCTTCGGCACCAGCGACATCCATGGGAAGGACCACGGCGAACGAGGCCATCAGGGCGATTGCGACGGCAACACGCCCGAATCGGAGGGCCAGTCGGCGACAGCCCGACGAATGATCCACTGCCGACTCACCACGAGGCTCACCACGAGGGGAAAAAAGAGGAGAAAAAAGAAAAGACCGCATCATGCGACTCCAGAAGGAAGAGAATCCAACGAGGGACGCCTCCGCAGCGTTTGCCTCGTCGGGCGCCAGGCCACATCCTGGACACCGTGAACTGCACGCGGCTAGGCAGATGCAAGTGGCGCGCCAAACATCGCGTGGGTCGCGTTGGCCAACCGCAAATGGGCTCCCCGCCACGGCCTCGCCCGACGTTCTTCCGCTGGAAAAACAGGTAGTTTGGGGGACGCCCCGCGGCGGAAAAAATTTTTCGCCTCGGCCAGCACGGCGCGGGTGCTCTCCGGCATCGCGCGGTTTTCAGGCATGAGCCTGCGCAGAAAAAGCGCACCGGCTACAGTTCCGATTGTTCGTCCTTGAAACCGGTGGCGCCCTCACACGTCCAAAACCACACATGCTCGATCTCACCGAACTCGTGGGGCTGCCGAGGCCCGATCTCGTCGCCGGACTGGCCCGGTGCTATCCGGAAGCGGCCGGCCGGCCGACGCAAGAGGACGTCGATGCCGCCGTCGGCCTCTGGGCCCGGGGCGGCCGCGGTCCGGCGCTCGATCGCTTGGCCGCGATCGATCCTGAACGCTACGAGCGGACGAGGAACCATGTCGGGGGGGCCGTCACGCGGCTCTCGCCGTGGCTGCGGCACGGGGTGTTGTCATTGGCGGAGGTGCGGGATGCCGCGCTGGCCCGCGTGCGCCAGCCCGAGGATGCCGCCAAGCTGATCTCGGAGTTGGGGTGGCGCGACTACTGGCAGCAGGTGTATGCGGCGGTGGGCTCCCGGATCCACGAATCGCTCGAGCCGCCGGCTCGAGGCTCGTGCGTGCCGCCGGTCGACGAGGTTCCGGCGGACGTGCTCGCGGCGCGGACGGGCATGGAGTGCATCGACGCGTTCGTGCGGCAGCTCCACCGCACCGGCTGGCTGCACAACCACGAGCGAATGTGGCTGGCCTCGTGGCTCGTGCACGTGCGGGGCGTGCGGTGGCAGGCCGGCGCCGACTGGTTTCTGAAGCAGCTGCTCGACGCCGACCCGGCGAGCAATCACCTCTCCTGGCAGTGGGTGGCCGGAACGTTCTCGGCGAAGCCCTACATCTTCAATCGTGAGAATTTGGAAACGTTTACGGCAGGAGTGCACTGCGCACCATGCGGGCTGCGCGGCCGCTGTTCGCTCGAGGGCTCCTATGACGACCTCTCGGCCCGCTGGTTCGTCGCGGGCGAGGCCCCGCCGCGGGCACCGCTGCGGATTCCTCCTCCGGCGGCCGCCGACGTGGTGGAGACGGCCGCGATGCGCCGGCCCTTGGTCTGGCTCACGCTCGACGCGGTCGGCGGCACGAGCCCGGCGCCGGCCGCCCATCCGACGGCGGCGCGGCTCTTCGTGATCGATCCGGCTTGGATCGCGGCGGAGCGGCCGTCGCTCAATCGTCTCGTGTTTCTCTTCGAATGCCTGGGGGATTCCCGGGGCGTCGAGGTGCTGGTGGGCGAGCCCCGTGACGTCGTTCCCGCGCGGGCCCGGGCTCACGGCTGCGATGGCGTCGTCCTGACCGAAACGCCGTGTCCGCGGGTCCGTCGTGCCGCAGCGGCCATCCATGCGCCGGCCACGGCGGCCGCCGGTGTTGCGGAGGGAGGCCTTGCCCTGCCGGTGGCCATGCTGCCGTGGCCGCGTTTCTGCGACCGTTCGCGTGTCAAGGATATCGGTCGCTTTTCCCGCTTCTGGCAGCAGGTGAGCCATTCGGCCATGCAGCCGACGACGAAGCCCACGCCGAAGCCATGAACGCGATCACGGTGTCGGCAGGTCGGGCCATGGTGGCGGTGGAGCGGCCGTATACTCGACCGCTCTTCCGTCGCGTGGATGCGGAAACGCGATCCAGCCGGCGTGCAACGCGAGCCGCGTGGCCGGCGGCTGCGGCCGGGCCGGCGGCTCGACGGGCTGTCCGTACAGCCGGTCGCCCACGATCGGCATGCCGAGCCAGGCGAGGTGCACGCGGAGCTGATGCGATCGGCCCGTGACCGGTTCAAGTTCGAGCAGTGACCAGCGTCCACCATGGGCCATGCCCGTCGAGAGCAGCCGCCAGCGGGTCGTCGCGGGCCGCCCGAGGATCGGGTCGACCCGGGAACGCGGGGGCCGCCGGGGATCCGCCGCGAGCGGCAGGTGCACGATCCCCACCTCACGGTCGGGGCCGCCGTGCACGACCGCCTCGTACCGTTTGCCGACGACGCGGTCTTCGAACGCCCGGCCGAGTGCGACCCGTGCCTCGTGCGAGCGTGCCAGCACGAGCAGCCCCGACGTGTCGCGGTCGAGACGATGCACCGCCTCGAGCGGGCCGAACGCGGCGTGGAGTTGCGCCGCCACGCAGGGTGGATCGAGGGGCGTGCGCGCCGGCACGCTCGGCATGCCCGCCGGTTTGTCGACCACCACCAGATCGGCGTCGGCATGCACGACGCGGATGCCGCTGTCGACGGGCGGGACGGACGGCGTCGTCACAGCAGGCCCAGCGCCTCGACCCACGCGGCCAGCGCGGCGGCCGGCACGCCGGCTCCCTGCTCCACCGGGAGCGTGCCCGCCGTGAATCCGGCTTTTTCGAGCCGCCGTCGATCGGCCTCGGCACGCGGCGACGGCTGCGCCGCACTGCCGAACAGCACCCACCGCGACCGACCGGGCTCGGCGGGCTCGATCGTAGCCTGCCGGGGCAGCGTCGCATCGACGAGGGCGACGCCCCGCACCGCCGGGCCGAGGGCTTCGGCCACGAGCCAGGCGAACGCCCCCCCTGCCCCGCGGCCCGCGACGGCGATCCGCGACGGATCGATGGCTCGCTTGGCGGCAAGCGTGGCCACCGCCCGCTGGACACCGGCGAGATCCTCGCGGCCCCACCGCTGCGGGTCGGACGATCCGGGCAGGATCACCGCCACTCCGTGACGGGCTGCAGCGGCCTTCCAGGCGGCCGCCTGCGGTTCTTCGACCGGGCCGCGCGGCAGGTCGAGCCAGATCAGCACGCCGAGTGGCTGCCGCGGCGGTAACGCGGGCAGCACGGCCAGCGGCGGCTTGGCCACTTCCGCCGCTTCCAGGCGTTCGACCGTCGCCGCGTCGCCGGCAGGCATGACGGCGGCCGCTCCGCCCGCGGTGACGGCGGGCATCTGGTCAGCCAAGTCCACCGGGAGTTCGCTCGGCATCACGGTCGATTCGACGGCGATCGTCCGCCGCTTGCCATCTCGGGACAGGACGAGGCCGACCGACTGTCCGACTTCCGTGCCTGCGATGACGCCGGCGAGTGTCGCCACCGACTCGACGGGCACGGCGTCGGCGGTCTGGCCGTCGGCCCCCGTCGGCACCACCGACTCGATCGCGTCGCCGGCCACGACGCCGGCCTTCGCCGCCGGGCTTCCCGGCCAGACCCAGGCCACCTGCACGGCGGCGGGCTGCGCGTCCCGGCCCGCCGAACGCGCGGGCACGATGCCGAGCATCGGCCTGCGCCAGGCCGGCAGCGACCGGGCGAGCACCACCTCCACTTCGATCCGCGGCGCGGCGGCGGGCGGCTGCTCCGATCCCTCGCCGCCGGCCGTGCCGGAGCGGCGCTCGATGGTGAGACGCGCGGTGTCGCCGGCGTAGAGCGGCGCGAGCAGATGGCGGAGTTCCGAGATGCGGCTCACCGGGCGGCCCTGTGCGGCCACGATCAGGTCGCCCGGCCGCAGCCCGGCCTGCGCCGCCGGCGAGCCGGGCCGGCAGGTGGCGATCCGCGGCTCTCCGGTGAAGGAGTCCCGCGACCGATACCCGATGCCCAGCACGCCCTGCGTCAGCGTTTCTCCAGCTTTGAGCCGCGGCAGCGCGCGGAGCACGTCCTCGAGCGGCACGGCGAACCCGATCCCGGAATCGTAGAGTTCCGTGCCCAGGTTCATGCCCGCTGTGTCCGCCGGCAGCGGTGCCAGGATGCCGATGACACGCCCCGCGATGTCGACGAGCGGCCCGCCATAATTGGCCGGCGAGATCGAGGCGTCGGTCTGCACCGAACGTCCCCACGACCGGTCGGTGGCCGACAGGATGCCGACGGCCATGCTCGGGATCGCCGCGCTCCAGGCACGGCCCACCGCGATCGTCCACTGTCCCACCGCGAGTTCCGCCCGCGGAACCCACTCGGTCACCGGCGGCAGTCCGGTCTCCTCACTCCGCAGCAGCACGAGGCCGCGTGACAGATCGCGGCCCACGACCCGGGCCACCAGCCGCTTGGATCCCGGGGTTGCCGCCGGCCCCTGCCCGGCCGCGTCGGCCGGCAGCATCACGATCGCCTCGTCGGCATCCTCCGGCACTGCAAACGAGGTGGTGAGGATCCAGCCCCCCTCCTCCACGACGATGCCGGTCGATGGCCCGGCGGCGGGACCGGCCTCCACCGCTCCCGAGAGCGCGGTCGCCGAAACGCCGGCCGCCTCGATCCTGACCACCGACGGTGCCACCCGGGCGACCGCCGCGCGGATCGCAGCCTCTTCCTCGAACGGCAGATCCTCGGTGCCGGCTCCGGAGACGCCGGCCACGAACGCGAGGCACAGGCAGACCGCGGGCCAACCGAGCGGGACGCAGGCGGGAAGGTGCCTCATCGCTTCCTCCCCGCCGCGGGCCGCGGCCCGAGGTCGCATTCCATGATCCTGCCCCCGCGGACGACGGAGAGCCGCACCGCGTCTCCCGCGGCGAGCGCCGCGACCGCCTGCTGCACGGCCGCCCGGGAGTTCACCGAACGCGTCCCCACGGCGATCACGAGATCGTCGGGCCGCAGGCCGGCCCGCGCGGCGGGAGATCCGGCGGCGACCGTCTCGATGAACGGCGGCGTCCGATCGAGCAGATCGGGCACGAGCACGAGCCCGAGGGCCGCCGGATCGAAGCCCGCCCCCGCCGCTTCCGTCCCGTCCTGGGGAGAGACCGCGCCGGCGCGGCCCGCGATGATCTCGGCATAGCCGGTCGCCAGCGCTTCGAGCGGAACGGCGTAGTTCAGCCAGGTGCCGCTGTCGGCGGCGCGGAGTTCCTTGCCCAGCATGCCGATGAGGCGGCCCCGCCAGTCCACGACCGCGCCCCCGGGGGCACCCGGGTTGTTGGTCGTGCAGTCGAGGATGTAGACGTCGCCGCGATAGGGCACCTCGTAGCTGCCGCGTCGCGCCTCGAGCGGCACGAGCGCCGAGACCACGCCATGCTGGGCGCTGACTCGTTCATCCCCGACGGCCACGCCGAACAGGTTGGAGAGGGCGAGGATGCGTGTTCCCACCGGCGCGGCCTCGTCGGCGGCGAGCGTGAATGCGGGCAATTCTTCCCCTTCGATCGACAGCACGGCCAGTTCGCGGCGGGGATCCACGCCGATCATCGTGGCGCGGTACCGCCGGCCGTCGTCGAGCACGCAATCGAGATCGTCGGCGTCGAGGACGGTGCTCATCACCGTGAGCACGTGTCCGGCCGGCGACACGAGGATGCCGGTCTGGTAGGACTCGAGCCCGCGGACGCCGCCGGCACCATGGATCTTGACGACCTTCCGGGCGGCGCCGGCAATCGTTTCTTGCGGCGCCGCCGCCCGTGCGCCGGGGAGATCGCCGACACCCCGGCCGCCGCCGAGCGCGGCCACGAACACCATCATCGCGACGGCCGTGCGGATCATGTGCCGCCTCCCTCGGCTTCGGCCGAATCGAGCACCGCGTCGTCCACCCGGAATGTCCCGAACAGCTCGTTGCCATGCCGCACCTCGATCGAAGCCGGCACGCCGGCGGGGAGATCCGGCCGCGGCCCGGGTGCCGCCGCGCCGAACCGGATCTCGCAGGGATCGGCGTCGGGCGCCGTCCAGAGTTCGATGCCGGCCACGCTGCCGTCCGCCTCGACGGCGAAGCGGGCCTCGATCCCCGCGACGGACGTTTCGAGCACGTCGACCAGCCGCGGCCCGCCGGCCGCGCCGAACGAACCGGGATCGAGCGGCAGCGCGCCCCAGTAGCTCGTGCGGCCCAGCGGCTGCGGTCCCTCCCGCACCAGCCGCCTCCAGAGCAGCAACGCCGCCAGCATGCCGCCGCTGCCCGGAGGGCTCGGGTTCGCGTCCAGTTCCCCGGTGGCGTCGACCCTGGTCGTTCCCGTGGGGAGGTCGATCACGCCCTCGCTGTCGGAGAGTTCGATCCGAAATGCCTCGCCCGTGGCGAGCCGTCCCGCGAGCGTCCACCGGCCGGCCAGACGGCCTTCCGGCCCGGCGGCGAGTCCCGCCGTGGCGATCCGCCGGGCCACGCGATCCCGCTCGACCGTGTTGAAATGGTGGTTGGTGAACCCGCGCCTCGCCTCGTACAGCGGCCGCACCGCCTCGGGCAAGGGCGTCTCTTTGCCGCCGTCGCCGGCCGCCTTCTCCGGTTTTTGCTCGGGCGCCTGCTCGGGCGTTTTTTCCGGCGCTTGTTCCGGCGCTGGGGGATCGGCGTCGTGGGGCGGGGCCGGCGGCCGGCCCGCCGGCTGCTGCGGTTTGCCCTCCACGAGGCTCGCCAGTTCCGCGGCGGTATGCACGCCCGCGAGCCGCACGAGGATTTCCTCGCGGCGGCCGCCGCGCCGATACACGAGCGGCACCCGCCAGCCCGCCGGCAGCGTGCCCAGCACGTTCTTGAGGGCGTTCACGGTGCGGACGCTGCGGCCGGCCAGCGACACGATCTCGTCGTCATACCGCAGCCCGCGCTTCCAGGCATCGGACGACTCGAGGATGTCCGACACGACCACGCGGCCGTCGCCGCTGGTGGCGACCGTCGCCCCGAGCGTGGCATGATCGACGAGGCGGCCACCCTTCAGCAGGCCGAGGAAGGCACGCAGCTGGTTGGCCGATATGGCGTAGCCGACGCCGACGTTGACGCGTCCACGTTTCTCGAAGGACGCCCTGCCGTTGACCCCGATGATCCTGCCTTGGGCGTCGAACAGCCCGCCCCCCGAGTTGCCCGGATTGATCGCCGCATCGACCTGCAGGCAGTCGGCGTATTCGAGGATGGTGCCGGCCGGAAATTGGTAGCGCCTCGTGCCCGACACGATCCCGACGCTGATCGACGGCTGGAAATCGGTCGCCAGCAGGAACGGGTTGCCGGCCGCGAAGCAGAAATCTCCCACCTCGACCTCGTCGCTGTCGGCCAGTTCCGCGAACGGAAAGTCGTCGCGCCCGAGGAGCTTCACGAGGGCGACGTCGCCCGTCGGGTCGAGGCCGACGAGCACCGCGTCGTAGACCCGGCCGTCGTTCAGCCCGCACTTCATGGCCACGCCGGCCGGTTGCACGACGTGGAAGTTCGTGAGGGCGTAGCCGTCGGGGCTGATGAGCACGCCCGAGCCGCCTCCGGCGTCGCCCGCGAAGATCGCCACCGCCGCGGCCGACGCCCGCCGGATGACGTCGATCCGCCGCTGCTGGGCATCGAGCACGGCCGCCGGCACCTCCGCCACCGCGGACGATGCGGCGCAGGCCGCGGCGCACACGCAGACAGCCACTGCCGCGACGACCCTGGCGCGTCTTTCGGTCTGGTTGATTCGCTTCATGTAGGCCTTCCGGCGGTTACCGTTCGATGATCGGGTTCGTGAACCGCACCGCTCCGCCGATGCCGTCGCCCGGCACGAAATCGACCGTCACCTTCAGCCGCCGCGCGTTCGTCAGGTCGACGTCGATCGGGACACTGCCGTCATCGCCCTGCGTTGCGGCTACCATCGGTGCGCCGGTCGTGACGCCGAGTTGCCGGCGGAAGATCTCGCGGTCGTCGACCGCGACCGTCACCAGCACCGGGTCGGCGGCCTGTGGTCCGGCCGCCGCCGAGACGATCGTGCGGAATCGGCGGCTGTCGGCGGGCAATCGCCACACGGCCACGGTCCGCGGCCGCATGATCATGTCGGGCTGGGGTCGGCCGCTCCCGGCCGCCGCCGCCTCCATTGGAACGGATGTCTTCCGCGGGGCGAAAAAGGTGGCGAGCGATGCATCGCCGCCGACGGGGCGGAGGAGCCCGCCGAACCAGGGCTCGACCTCCACCCTCTCCGCCTCGAGCGCCGCGAGGCCGATGATGCGGCCCGCGGCATAGTCGATGCCGGCGAGCATGGACGCCGGGAGCCGGATCTCGCCGTCCACCACGAGGGCGTCGGCCGACCACGCCACCTGCCTGGCTCGCAACTCGCCCCCGGCCACGGCCACCAGGATCCTTCCGGCCGCCCCTTCCGCCGCGGCCGGTTCGCCGCGCAGCCATTGCATCCCGACCACCTTCGCGCGCTTCACGGGGATGGTCTCCCCGTCCAGCACGACGGTGACGCTCTCCGCCGACACGCCCGTGATGGCGCATTCCACGAACTCGGGGCTGTCGTCGGTTCCCACCACGACCAGGTCGCTCTCTGCGCCGTCGGGGATGGCCGCCTGCCAGGCGGCGGCCGTCGAGGCCGGTGCATCCGTGGCGTTCCCGCGACGCCAGGCGATCGAGCGGATGCGGCCCACGGGCAGTTCGATCCGCCCCTCGGGCCGAAGCAGCATGGCCGCCTGCTTGTCTTCCTGTTTGCCGTCCTGTTTGCCGTCTTGTTTGCCGTCTTGTTTGCCGTCCTGTTTCAAGGTCCAGGAAAAGTCCGCTCCGGAAAGCGTCGAGCCATCGATCAGCGTCAGCACGACCTCGTGCACCGGTTCCGCCGGGCCATTCGTGCGCCGCACCGCCCGCACGCCGTCGCCAGGCAGCGCGCGCGGAACACCGGCTCCGGCGGCATCTTCGATCAGCCGCACGCCCGCCGCGTCGATCCGTTCGAGACGGCCGTTCACCACGGTGCCATCCCCCTGCTCCACCTCCACGAGCACGGCCGTGTTGGCCGCGGCCTCGGCCGCCGTGTCGGCCGGATCGTCGGCGGCCTCGAGCGGCGGCATCAGGGCTGTAGCCAGCACGATGGCCCATGCGGCGGGTACCCGCACGTGCGGAAGGCGCGTTTCCAGGCCGGGCAGCATGATCGGCACTACCGTTTCTCCTCGCCCGATGCCAGTCGCTTGAAGTACTGTTCGATCGCCTCGCGGTAGTGCGCCGGAAACTCCCGACCGATCTGTTGCAGCGCCTCCTCCCGCTTGTGGGGCGGCAGTTTCCCCCAGCCGTCGGTGTCGCCGATGTCCCGCTTGGTGACCTCGCCGGCACCCTTGCCGCCCGCGATGCGGCTGTCGTCCATCGGTGTGCCGTCGTTGCCGTTGCCGCCGCCGGCGCCCCCCGAAGACTGGCTCTGCGACTGCTGTTGCTGCTGCTGTTCGATCGCCTTGATGAGCTTGTCGAGCGACTCGATCACGCCGTCCTGGACCGCCAGTGTCCTCGGTCCGGCACGGCCGAGGTCGAGCCGCCGGGTGACGTCGCGCATCCGCCTGGCGATGTGATCCAGCGACTCGTCTTCGAGCGCCGCGATGTCGGCCCTCAGCAGCCGTGCGACCCGCTCGTAACGCACCGGAATCTCGCCGGAACGCTCGAGCAGGCGGTCGAGCGTCTCCACGGCGACGTCCGCCTCGAGCAGCCAGTGCTGGCAGGCGGCCCGGTGGAACAGCAGCGCCGCGGGATCGACGGCGGTCGCGGGATCGAGATCGGCCAGCAGGGCGAGGCCTTCGTCGAACCGGTCGCGGCGGACCCGCTCGCGGCCAAGCCAGAGCCGGACGGCGTCGCGCTCGAACGCCGCGGTGGCCGAGCCCGTCAGCCATTCCACGTCGGCGGGCGCCGCCTCACGGTTTCCGACGGCGCCGCGTTGCAGCGCCGCCGCCCGCGGATCGATCCGCGCGAATGAATCCATGACGAGATCGAGCAGATCGGTCGATGGATCGGCAGGTTCCCTCTCGGGCCACGCCTCCCTGACCGCGGCGACCGAGTCGGCTGGGGCGGTGGCGGCGACCGCATCCAGCCATTCGAGCAGTCGCCGTCGGACATCGGCCCGAGCGGGGATCGACCACGATGGTGGCCGTTCGAGATCGGAAGACGGTCCATCCGGTTCGCGATCGGCGCCGTTCGCGGGTTCTCGTTGGGGGGCGGCCGTCGCGGTCCGGCCGGCGACCGCCAGCAGCATGGCGACCGCCAATGCGACCGGCAAGTGAACCAGGCTGGAAGCCGTGAGGATCCGGCCTCCCCGGGCCGTCGGTGTGCCGGAGATGCAATCGACCTTGTTCATATCCCTCCATCATATCCGCAGGCGGCCAACGAGCTGAAAAGGAAAAAGGGGACATTCTGCTTTTTCCTCGCTGCACTCGGTGCGAATGGGCGGGGGATCAAAAAGCAGAATGTCCCCTTTTTCGCTCGTCGCCGCTCTCCCCCCCTCACACCGTCACTCCGTGCGGCCGGTCACGATGTCGTGGGCCGCCCGTTCGATTTTGCGCTGGCGTTCGGCGAGCCGTTCGAGGGCGTCGAGCAGTTCCGGCTCCTCCGCCTGCTCCGCGCCCTCGGCGAGCAGCTTCGAAAAGCGTTTCGTCCGGGAGTTCACCCGCATCTGCAGCGACCGGATCATCTTGAGTTCGGCCAACTTGTCGACCAGTGGCTGCTCGCCGGGCTCGGCGGGCCGCCCTTGCTGGCTACCCTGCTGCCGCGCCTGCTGTTCGCGCTTGGCCTTTTCGAGCGCCGCGATCATCTCCTCGAGGCTCGTGACCAGGTCCTGCAGGATTCCGCGGGTCGTCCCCCCCACGTCCCCCCGCGAGAGCCGCAGGGCGGCCTGTCCCGCATCGTCGCGGACCTGTTCGAGGGCCTCCGGGATCGCCACCGCCGAGCCGTCGTCCCGCACGAGCGTCAGTGCCTTGGTCGCGTCGCTGCCGATCCCCTGCTGCTCCCGGGAGAGCCGCACCGCCTCGAGCTGCCGTTCCCGGTCTGTCGGCGGCCGCTCCTCGGCCGCCAGCTTCTCCGCGCCGGCGAGCACGGCACGCTGGGCCCGCAGCATCGTCCGCAGCCTGGTCTCCAGTTGCACGAGCAGCCGTTCCACCTCCTGTTCCCGCATCTGGCGGAGGATCTCCTCCAGTTCCGCCCGGGCCGTTTCCAACTCCTCGATCGCCCGCTCCTGCTCCTGCCGGGCGTCGCGACGCTTGGCCTGTTCGAGCTTCTCCTGCGCCTGCCGCATCCGTTGCTCGGCGGCGGCCACCCGCTTTCGGGTGCGACGGGCCCGCGCGGCGTCGTCGTCGCCATCCGGCTTCTCCGAATCCTCTCCCGCGGCCCCGTCTCCCGCCGAGCCCTCCTGTTCCGCTCCGCCGCCGGGTTTCTTGTCGCCAGCCCCGTCGTCGGCCTTCCCACCGGCGGCTCCATCGGCTCCCTTGTCTGCCTGCGCGTCTTCCGCTTTGCCGTCGGGGCCCTTGCCGCCGTCGGACTTTTCGGTCCCCGGTTTCCCCCCCTGCTCCGCCGCGTCCGCCGCCCGCGGGTCCTTGCCGGTTTCATCCCTGCCGGCTTGATCCTTGCCGGCTTCATCCTTGCCGGCTTCATCCTTGCCGGCTTGATCCTTGCCGGTCTCATTTTTCGGTTCCATCCTTTTGGCGAACCTGCCGATGTCACCGGCGAGGCCGCCGGCCTCCTCGGCGAGGGCCGACTGTCGTTCGGCGAGCTTCGCCTCCCGCGCGCCCGCCTCGGTGGAACCCTCCACGTCCCGCTGCCTGGCGATCAGCTTCGACAGCCGCCCCAGAAACTGCCTGACTTCTTCCTTCTCGCTCGCCAGTCGCTTGTCGGTCTCGCCCGACTCGAGCACCGCGAGCAGTTCGCGGAGCCTGTCGAGGGTGTCGGCCTGGCTGGCGCCGGCCTTGAGAAGCTGTCCCTTTTCCAGCAGTTGCACGATGGTGTCGAGGCGGCCGCTCACCTCTCCTGTTCGCGCCTGCTCGAAGACGTTGCGCAGGAGCGTGGCCCGGCGCGGGTCGCTGGGCGCCAGCAGGTCTGCCAGGCGGAGGAACGTCTTTTCGAGATCGCGGAACTGCTGCGCCAGTTCCTGCTCACGGCCGGCGAGGCTGCCGCCCGCCGTCGCTGGTTTCGCGGCCGGCTCCTCCGCGGCCCGAGCCGTGCCGGTCGGCGCAGCCGGCGGCACGAGGAACATCATGGCCGCGAGGACGATGGCGTTCGGTCGAGGGATGAGTCTCATGGTCGTTCCAACGCCTCCCGGGCCCGCCGCTTCTGCTGCTCGAGCGTTTCGCCGCGGATCTGCTCCTGCGTGCGGATCACGCCCCGCAGCAGTTCCAGCACCTCGTTGAACGACTCGAGTTCCATCATCCTATCGAGCACCGCCCGCATCCGGGCCAGCACCACGTCGACCTGGCGCAGCAAGTCCTCGCGGTTTGTTTCGGCCCGACAGGCCGCCGCCAACGCGGGGAGTTCCCGGGCGGCGAGGGCCGAGAGCGGTTCGGCGATCTGCGCGATGAGCCGGGTCTCCAGTTCCGGCGTGATCAGCCGGTTGTTGGCGAACTCGAGGCGGATGCCGCGGAAGGCCTCGGCGAGTTCACCGGTCTCGCCGGCGGCCCGCGACGTCGCCTCCCCCAAACCCGCGGCCAGACCCGCTGCCAGCGCCGCGGCCTCCGCGACGGGGGAGTCTCCGGCCTCGCGATCCGCCGCTCCTGCGGCGTCCGCTTGCCGCTCGCGGCCGCCGTCCTGCCGCCGCGTGGCAAAGCCGTCCCGGGCCTGTGTCAGATCGGCCACGCAGCTTTCATACCGCCGCCGCAGGATGATTTCCCGGGCCTCCAGCATCGCCACGAGCGCTTCGGGGCTGACGATGGCCAGCGACCAGGCGTCGCTCGTGCCGGCCTGCGGGCCGCCGGCGAGCGTGCAGGTGTCGGTGGCGGTCACCGCCAGCTCCAGCGTGCGGCCGACACCGAGACCGAGCGGTTCGAGTTCCACCACTTCCGCCGCCTCCACGGGCAGTTCGACGAGCGCATCACCGGTGCGGACGCGGGCCAGCGGGACCGCCGCCTCGGCGGCATCCGCCACCTTCAGTCGCACGGCCGCCTCTCCGATGCCATGGTCGTCGGAGATGGCTCCCACCAGCGGCACCCGGGCCCGCGGCGTGACGGCGGTCGAGATTCCGTGGAGTCGCACGGCGACCTGCGGCGGTTCGTCCGGCACGGCCGAGAGCGTGAACGCCACCGGCTCGCGATTCACGAGGCCGTCGGTATCGGTGAACCGCACGACGACGGAGCAGTCGGCATCGAGTGCCGCGATCCGGCCGACGATGGCGCGGACCGGCGCCGATGGTGGTCCGGAGCCGCCCGTCGCATCGGCGGCCGGCACCGTGGCCAGCACCGTCTCCGTGGCCGCCGCCGCTGCGCCGACTGACACGGCCACCATCGTCGCGCCGGAAAGCGGCTTCGTGGCGGTGCAGGCGATCTCCACGGCCGCTCCCCGCGGAACCTGCACGACGCGGGCCGCCGGCAGCTCCCGCGGCGTGTTTCCCAGGTAGGCCGGGGGCGTCGCCGTGATCCGCAGCGTCTCGAGTGCCGGCGGTTCGAGCACCTCGAGCCGCAGGGGCCTGAGCCGGGCGTCACCGCCGCGAATCTCCAGGTCGAGGCTCTCGTTGACCGCCTTGAGCACATGTCCGAAGGCCTGGCCGTCGGCCGCTGCGCCGCCCCGCGCCCCCATTCGATCCGTGTGCCAGCCGCGCCGCGGTTGGCCTGCCGCCCGGAGCCCCGTCCCGCCGGTGGCGGCCGGCCGCCACCGGAGATCGACCACCTCCGGCAGCTGCTCGGCTTGCGCAAAGACGACCACGTCCACGTCGCTGCCTCGCGCCACCTTCCGCACGCCGCCGGGAAAATCCTCGACGGCCAGCCCTACCCGCCGCGGCCAGGGTTCGTCGGCCAAGAGCGGCAGCCGCCGCACCCAGAGGCCGGCGACGGCCGGCCGGGCGACCGCCAGCATGGCGACGCTCCCCACGGCAGCGATCGCCGCGAAGGCCAGCATCACCAGCCGCCGGCGGCGAAAAATCCGCTCCGGCCGCACCTGTCCGAGGTGGGCCTTCGCTTCGGCGGCCGTGCGGGCCAGGAGGGTCGGATCGGGCGACTGGCTCGCGTCCGCGGTCGGGCCGGCCAGCAGTTCGATCGTCGTCGACAGGCTGTCGCGAAAGGACGGATGAGCGCGTTCGACGACGACCGCCAGCTGCGGATCGCCGAGGTTCGTGCCGAGTCGACCGATCAGTTTTCGGGACACGATGATCGCGAGGCCGACCGCCGCCGCGGCCAACAGGCAGGCCCGCGCCTGCCGCGGCGGCTCGATGCACCAGTCGATCGCGAGCGTGCCCCAGAAGAACGCCGCCAGCGCGAGTCCGACCCAGGCGAGCGACTCCACCCAGATCCAGCCGCGGGTCTGTCGCCGGAGGCTGGCGAGCACCGCCCGGAGGGCGGCCACGTCGGCAACGGCGGCCGTGCCGAACGGCGCGACGGAGACCGATGACGGCGGATCGACGACTGGTGTCACGTCGGGGCCTCTGGATGTTCGGGACGGCGTGTGGGGATGCGGATGAAAAAGGGAATGAAGGAGCCGCCGCTCAGGCGAGCTTGACGAGCCTGCGCAGGATCCACTCGGCGCACAGCAGCCCCGTGGCGGCCGCCAACAGGATCCCGTTCAGGCGGCGTTTGAACGCTCCGTCGGGGGCGCCGGTCTCGTATTCGCGGCGCGAGCGATCCCGGATGCCGTCGGCCAGCCGGCGGGCATCGGCCGCCGTCCAGGGCTCCGTCGCCAGGAAGCGGGCGGTCCCGCCGGACAGCCTGGCGATCTGTTCGAGCACGCCGCGATCGAGCCGCGGCCGCTCCAGTTCACGGTCCGGCAGCCGCGCCTGGACGCGGCGCGACACTTTCTCGCCGCCGCCGCCCGGCAGATCGACGTCGATCCGCCACGACCCGTCGCGGGCGGCCACGAACGAGCCCTGCAGCACGCCGGCCCGATCCCGTTCGGCCACGAGGGGAACGCGCATGCTCGCACCATCCGGCCCCACCACGCGACAGTCGGCGGGCAGAGCCGTTTCTCCTTCGGGCACCACCACCCTGACGACCACGTTGGATCCCACGGCGAACCGGTCCCGGTCGACGAGCAGCCGCGCCCGCCGTGATCCCCGCAACAGCCTGCCCTGCGACACGTGCCGCACGAGCTGGGTGGCGAACCGCTCGTGCAGCGTGTCGTCGAGGCCGCGCAGTCGCCACATCTCGCCGCTGCCCATGAAGAAGACGTTGCCCGAGCCATAGAACTGCCCGGCGAAGTAGACGGGGTTGGATTCCGGCGACCCCGCTGCACCAGGGCGGGCAGCCCGCGCGTAGACCGTGGCGCCCGGCTTCGGGCCCGTCGAATCGAAGCACGAATACACCCCGCGGAATTCGGCCCAGACGGTCTGGCTGGCGATGCGGCTGGAGGCCAGCCAGAGAAATTCGGCGTCGAGGCCGTCGCGTGAAAAGACGAGCGGCATCGGCTCTTCGAGCCCTGCCGAGTCGCCGCCCGTCAGCCTGGTGGCCCGACGCAGTTCGACCGGATGGAGGTTGCGGATCACCGCCGTCTGGGAGTCGGCGATCCACGCATCCATGAAGATGGAGCCGGCCACGAGCACCAGGCCGCCCGACTCGCGCGACACCCAGCGTTCGAGGCGGGCCTGTGCCGCGGCGTCGAGCCGCCGCCAGTCGTAGTCGAACGCGACGATCACGTCGTATTCGGCCAGTTCCTCCGCCGTGGGCGGGAAGGCCGGCAGAATCCGGCGGGCGTCCTGCGACGCGGCCTTGCCGGCCGTGCCGAGCACGACGTCCACGGCGACGCTCTTGTCGCGTTCGAGCACGTTCCGCATGAACTGGTATTCGCGACTCGGGCCGCCGGCCATGAGCAGCACCTGGGTCACGCGGTCGACCACCTCGACTTCGGCCACCTGCCGGTCGTCGGCCGGCGTGCGGTCGGTGGCCGGGGGAATCACCCGGACGGCGAGATCGCGACGGCCCGGTGTCTCGAGCCCGGGGACGTCGAACCGCACGGCCACGAGTTCGCCGCCGGCGCCGAGCACGACTTCCGACGTGTCGATCACGCGGCCAGCCGCGGCGTTCGCGGGATCGCCACCGGTGGCGTCGGCCGCCAACTCGGAGAGTTCCACGCGGACGGTCTGCCCCGCGAGCCCCTGCGGCTGCAGGTAGGCCGTCACGGCGAAGCGGTCGCCCGGGAAGACCCGGGCCGGCACGAGCACGTCGGCGACACGGACGTTGGTCGGAAGGCGGTCGGACCCGATGCCCAGTGCGTGCACGGGCACGCCGGCCTTGCCGAGCGCACCCACGGCCGCCACCGGATCGATGCCGGCGTTGCTGGCGCCGTCGGTCAGCAGGATCACGCCGGCCAGCGACCCCGCCGGCTCCTGGTCGACCACGCGGGCGAGGGCCTCGCCCAGCCGCGTCTCGTAGCCACGGGCGGTCAGCCCTTGCGGCCAGTCGAGCGGCGGTGGCGACGCGGCCGACGCGGCCGTGTCCGCCGCGTCGGCCGGTGCGGGGGCCGGTGCGGGGGCCGAGCCGGCCGCGGGCAGGACCGTGAGCGGTTCGGCATCGGCATCGAACCGCCAGAGCGACACCTCGTGCCGCGGAGCGAGTGCCGCGAGCAGCCCGCCGTCCCGCAGCAGGTCGACGGCCCGACTCGACCGCGTGGCGGACGACAGGTCGCCGCCGGTGCCGTCCTGCCGGTCGCCGGCGGGCTCGTCGCGCAGCGTCATGCTGGCGCTGGAGTCGACGAGCACGGCCACCCGCGACGGAAAGACGATCTCGTGCTCCGCCGTCCGCTCGAAATCGAGGTAGGCGGCGGCGACGGCCGCGACCGCGCCGAGCCGCAGCGCCGCGAGCACCAGCCCCACGCCGCGCGGCAATTCCGCGGCATCCCGGCGGTACATCCAGAGCACGAACGCCGCGATCGCCGCCAGTGCCAGCACCAGGGCCGGCATCTGCCACCACTGCGAGAAGCCGTCGATCAGCCCGCTGGTGATGCGGTGCTGCACCCGCTCGGACGAGCCGAGCAGGCACCACGGCGCGGCCGTCGTCGCGGGCAGGAGCGACGCAGGCGACGGCAATCCGGCAGGAGGAAGTGGAGGCATGAGCGTTGAGCGGGGGCTGTCAGCCGGTGGGTTTGCCACGGCCGGCGGCATGATAGCTGGCCGAAAAAGCCACCAGTTGTTCGATGACGAGGATCGCCGCGAGCAGGTGCAGGAGCGGCTTCGTCAAGGGCGTGCCGGCCAGCGTGGTGGTGTCGGGCTGGAGCGAATCGGCCCGGTCATAGCGGAAGGGTATGCCGGCGAGCACGCGGTCGAGCCGTTCGCGGCCGATCCGTTCCAGCTGGCCCTCGTCGGGCTTCACGTTCACCGCGAAGACCCGCTCACGTTCGGTGCCGTCGGTGCGACGCCACCGGGCGGTGTAGCCGCCCGCGACGGACGTGTCGGGAACCGTGGCCTCCAGCGGACCCGCCGGAGACGCGACCGCCGTCTGGTGCACGAGCGCCCCGTCGGGAGGCATGGCCACGTCGACCTCGATCTCGTCGACGGCCGGATCGAGCCGCACCGTCACGGAGTCGCCCACTTCCAGCGATTCCGCCCGGTGGCGGCTGCGGGCCAGGTGGCTCTCCAATTCCAGCATCACGACCACCCAGCTGGGATTGCCCCGGGCCCAATTGTTCCAGGTCGGGGCGGCCGTCGTGAGCACCGCCACGACCATGCCATCACCGTAGGGACGTTCGACCACCAGCGGACCGCCGGTGCGGAGCGAAAGCAGCCGGCGCAGGCCGCCGGATGCCGCCGGCTCGAAGCCCCGTTCGACGGCCATCGACCGCTCGATCCGGACGGCGTCGAGCAGCGGGTTGCGTTGGCCGGAGAGCACGGCGACGACGGGGTGTTCTTCGACGACGACGTCGGGTGTGGCCGCGGCCGCTGTGGCGTCGAGCAGGTCGACCGGTCCGGCCAGCGGCACCGGAAACAAACCATCTCCACCGCGGTAGAGCGTGCGGTTGATGCCTTCGGCCTTCGACCGCGGGCCGGTGAAGAACACGACGCCGCCGCCGGACCGGGCATAGGCCTCGAGGGCCGCGACCTCCGGCGTGTCGAGCCGTTCGACGTCGAGCAGCCAGATGCAGGCGAACGCGGCGAGGTCGAGCGTGGCCAGGCTGCGCGGCGGCTCGATGCGGGGCCGCAGCCCCGTGGGGGCGCCCGCCCCGGGCGCCAGTGCGGTGGCGACGTAGAAGGCGTCGCCGGTGCGGGCTCCACCCGCGGGATCGCCGTCGACGAGCAGCACGTCCACGCGATCGACCACGTCGACCGCCAGGCTCCGCTGGTTGTCCGCCGCGACCGGGTCGGCGGCGATCCGGGCCTCGAGCAGGTGCGAACCCGCCTTCGTGAAGCGGACGTCGAACCGCTGCGTGCCCACGCCGCCTGCGGCGATCTCGGCGATCCGCACCCCCGGCCGGCCGAGTCCATCCTCGCGGAGATCGACGGCGACGTCGCGGGCGGGGCGGTCGGAGTCGTTGCGGATCGCGACCTCGATCGGCACGAGCACGCCCGTGGCGGGAACGCCCCCCGCGACCTCGAGCCGTTCCACCGTCAGGTTGCCGGGCTGGCGTCCGTCGCCCCCTTCGGCCGCGCAGTCGATCAGCCGCAGTTCGCATCCGGCGTCGGCGAGCTGCCGCAACAGCGCGGTCGTCTCGTCGTCGGCCTTCCAGTCCTTCGCCCGCAGGTCGCTGATCAGCCAGATCACGTTGGCG
>JBIIYN010000218.1:0-6662 GCA_044346795.1 Pirellulales bacterium | reverse complement strand
CGTTGTCTTCTAAGGAATTCGGATGCGGTCGGGCAGTTCCTTGCGGGCCTGCCGGTCGCGGCGGCGGGAGTCGCGGGCGAACGACCAGGCCGCCAACGCGAGTACCGCGCCGATCACCGCCGCGATCGCCAGAAAGATCCAGCCCAGCGTGTTGACCTCCGCGGTCGGGCTCGGCGCGGGCCGCCAGACGGCGGTGCCGCCGATCAGCAGGGCCGTCTCCTGCGACTGCCCCTTTTGTCGCTCGTCCCCCTGCGACGAGGAGATCTTCACGTCTGGGAGCGGATAGCGATAGCGCTTGAACGCGAAGCCGGAGATCCGCACCCGTTCACTGATCCGTGGGCCCGTCGGCATCCCCGCCGGCAGCGCGCGAACACAGCAGACGACCGGATAGTCCTCCTGCAGGCGGCCATGCACCTCGAGCAGGGGTGTCCGCACGAAGACGAAGAGCTCCCAGTAGTGGTCCGCGCCGAGTTGCGCTCGCCTCCAGGGATCGTCCACCTCGATCCGCGTGGCCCGCCGGGCCACCCCTTCGATCGTGAACGGCTCGCCGCGGTGCTCCGCGAACCAGCCGCTGGCCGGGTTGATGAGCGGCACGATGTCGCCGGGCTGGCCGAGGGCCTCGTCGCCCGCCGGCGGCGCGCGGCCCGCGGCGGAGAGCGCAGCCCGCCCCGCGGCGGCCAGCACCGAATAAAATGCTTCCGTGTCTCCGACGGCGAGCTTCTGCCCATCCACGACGAAATCGAAGAGACCGTAGTCCATGCCGAGCATGCCGAGCGGCGTGGGCGGATACCAGGCCACGCGCCGCGAGGCCAGCAGCAGCGCGGGAGGGCCTGCCGGGCCGTCTCCCAGGCCGTATCCCGACGCGAGCGCCGCGGCCGTGGCGGCCTCGGCGAGCGGCAGGCCGACGGCGGCCGCAGCCTCGTCGATCCTGACGCCCCTCGTCCACCCCTTCGGCACGTGATCGGCGAGGATGTCGACCGAGAGTCCGGCGGCGGTCACGAGTCGGACCACCTCGAATTGCCGACGGCCTGCCACCGCCCACTGTTCTTCCGCCAACGGCACGGTGGCGACGAAGACCGCGCGTCCCTCGACCTTCACCGGCACATCCTGCACCCTGCCGCCCGCGGCGAGCCCGCCGACGGCCACGGCGTCGGCGTTCCACCGGGCCGCGAGGCTCTCCGGCGGCCGTGTCAGCCGCACGAGCACCCGCAGCGCGAGATCCTGCTTCGCCGGAGTCCAACCCGCCGGTTCCTCGAGCAGGGCGCGGGAGCCGCGATCGATCTTCCAGGTGGCGAGGTAGTCGGCGAACGACATCGCCGGTGGTTCCGGCGACGCGGCTGCGGCCCATCGCGACACGAGCGCGAGCAGGCAGACCGCCGCGGACAGCCGCAGCCGCCATCCGCCGCCGAGGACGGTTTGACCAAACGGCATCTTCATCGTGATGGCTCCCGTGCGGACGGGTGATCGGACACCCGCTCGGACTCTTCCATGCGGCGCAGGGCGTCGTCGACGGAGAACGGTTCGACGTCCGCCAGGCTGGTGGAGAGGTCGACGGGCGGCGGCGGCCCCCTGCGGTCCGGTGCCCGACCGGCGGCGCGGATGCCGAACGCGGCGAGCAGCACGAGGGCCGCCATCGCCCAGAGGGCGAACGAGCCGAACGGATTGCCCGTCGCCGTGCCGGCTGGCCGTGGTTTCCAGGTCGGCTCCAGGGCCAGCACCGCCGGCGCGAGCCGCACGGTATCGGTGGCGGCATAGGCCCACCGCTTGAAGAAATAGCCCACCACCTCGACCGGTTCGTTGATCTTCATGCCGTGGGGCATGCCGACGGGAAGCCTGAGGAAGTAGACGACGATCGGCGCGACGGGCCCTCCTTCCGGCTCCAGCCATCCCTGCCAGTAGTCCTCGACCTCGTAGTGGTTGGGCGGCGCCGCCAGTTTTTCGAGCCGGTGGAGCGTGCCGCGAAACCGCACCAGCCGCCCGCGGTAGGCCCGCGGCTGGCCGAACAGTTCGGTGAAGCCGACCCGGCGGGCCGGAGCCGCCAACAGCGTCCGCAGGTCGGTCTCCCGCAGCGTGGTCCAGAGCTGAAACCATGCCTCGTGTTCCGGCCCGAGAAACACGGTGTCGTCCCGGACCTTCGCCAGCGCGTAGACCGAGGCGCCGAATTCGTCGGCATCGCCCGTCGGCGGCTCCGGCTCCGCCGTGATGGTCACCGCGTCGGCCACGGCGGGATCGACGGGCACCTCCGGCAGTGTGGTGTCCACCTGCGGCGTCACCGGCTCCGGCGACCTGCCAAACCAGGTGCGCTCCACCCAACCGAGGAGCAGCATCGCGACGACCGCCGGCGGCATCAACAGCCAGAACATCCTCCGCCTTTCGCCGGCCGCGAGATAGTTGCGAACAGGCTTGCGGACGCGCGGCCTGTCGGGGGCTTCGGCAGCGGCCGGAAGGGCCTCCGTCTCGGGCCACGGCTCATCGCTGGGACGATGCTCGCTCACGGATGCGGCGTGGTCATGGGCAGGGCCGTCGGCGGCAACGCCTCCGCTGCGGCCTTGGCGAGCGCCTGCTTCTGCCGCTGCATCTCCCGAAAGACGTAGACGGAGAAGGAGCCGATCAGCGTCGCGGGCATCGCGAGCATGATGAGGATGCTGTAGAAGTAGCCGCGGGCCAGGTTGAGGCCCTCGGGATCGGACGTGTTCACCGCGTCCTTGCAGTTCGGGCAGCCCATGGCCTCGCCGGCGGCAGCCGCGCAGGCGACGATCACCACCACCGGCACGATGCGGCGGGCGGCGGCCATGACGGGCGAAAACGGGCTCTGCATGCCGGCCATCGGACACTCTCCCGGGCAAGGGGCCGCAACGGGTTCTCGGGCGTCAGGCGGGAGCGGTCGCTCCCACACCCTCCATGATAGGCTCCCGCGGCTGGCCGGGGTAGAAGTGGTAGAGCATCAGGTAGATCACCACCCCGGTGACGGAGACATAGAGCCAGATCGGCATGGTGATGCGGCCGAGCCGTCGATGGGCGTCCAGCCGGCCTTTCGCGGCGAGCACGAACATCGTGATCGCCAGCACGGGCACGGTCGCCGCCAGGAGGATGTGCGTGATCAGGATGGCGAAGTAGACCACACGGGCCGAGCCCTGCCCCGTGAACGGCACGTGGCCGACGATCGCGTGGTAGGTCAGGTAGCAGGCCAGGAACAGCGTGGAAACCGCGAAGGCCGCGATCATCACGGCCCGATGGGCCCGCCACCGGCGGCGGCGGATGAGCACCCAACCGGCCACCAGCAGCAGCGTGGACAGCGCGTTGAGGGCGGCGTTGACGGTGGGGAGCCAGAGGGCGGCGGTGGCGAGACTCATCCGGCGGGGCGTTCCTGTGGGGCGGTGGTGTCGGCCGGGCCTTCGACCGGTTCGGCGAGCACGTCGCGGATCAGCTTTTCCAGCAGCTTCACCCGGTCGGGCTGGAGCAGGTGATAGCTGCCCCGCAGCCGGCCCTGGCGATCGAAGACGACGCCCCGCTCCGAATGCACGCCCACCTCGGCGGGCAAGAGGAAGGTGCCGTTGGCGACCTGCTTGATCGTCGCCATGTCGCCGGTGAGGAATTTCCAGCGGGCCTGATCTGCCTCGAAGCGGTCGGCATACCGGCGCAGCGACTCGGGCGTGTCGTTCTCGGGATCGCAGGTCACGCTGATTGCCACGAAATCGGGATCGGGGATGTTCCGCAGGATGTCGGCGATCGCCTGGTTTTCGCGAAAGCAGGGGCCGGGGCAGTTCGAGAAGAACACGCTCGCCATCCACACCTTGCCCCGCAGCGACGCCGAATCGAACGGCTGGCCATTGCGTTCGGTGAGCGTGAAAGGCGCCGCGACCTCCCCCGGCGTCATCCGCTCCGCCGCCGGCAGCGGCTGCTCCTCACGCGCCACGGCCGCAGGCTTCACCCCCACGGCCGCCGGCTGACCGCCACTACAGCCAACGGCAGCACTCACGCACAGGCACGTAAGTGGCGTCGCCGCCTTGAGCAGGAGACCGGGGAGCCGGGAGCGGCGGAAGCTCGAGGAGCATTGGGCGTATCTTCGCCCACGCGACGAGACTTTTGCCGTCCCGGCGGCGCACTGCCACTCGACTCTGCTGTTGATTGTGTCCACTGCCCTAGTGCCCGGGCTCGTCGAGCACCTTCGCCTCGGCGGCCTGCTCCATCAGCCTCACGTCCGAGGCCCGGGCCATGTGCAGGGCCCGTTCCTGCGACACCATGCGGTTCCGCAAACCCACGTCGGGCACGAGCATCAGGGCGAGGAAGATCGCCATCATGGCGGCCGGAATCGTGAGCACGTACTTCCAGTTCGCCTCCCAGAAGACGTGCATGAAGAAGAGCACCACGAGCAGCGCCTTGGTGCACGACACCGCCATCATGAACGCCCAGCCGACGTGCGGTTCATCCCGCCACGGCCAGAGCGAGGAATAGGTGAGGAACGACATCGTCGTCAGGCCGCAGAGCGCCAAGAAGACGAGCAGATACTTGCCGATGCCACCGTGGCCGGCGTCGTGGCCGGCATGCCCATGGTCGTCATGCTCGTGATCGTGATGCGGGGGGATGTCGCCGACCCGGGTGACGGGGCCATGGACATGGGCCGAAGAAAGGTCGTGATCGCTCATGCAAACCTCGGAACGTTTGACAACCGGAACAAGACACTCAGAACAGGTAGAGCAACGGGAAGAGGAAGATCCACACCAGGTCCACGAAATGCCAGTAGAGGCCGGCGTTCTCGATCTTGCCGGCCTCCTTCGGCCCGAGCCTGTAGAACAGAAGGATCGCGAAGACGAGCAGGCCGACCGCCACGTGGACGGCATGGAAGCCGGTCAGCAGGAAGTAGGTGCTGGCCCACATGTTGCCACCGGGAATCACCGCGGGCAGCTTGAGCCAGGGGAAGACGTCGTTGAGGCCGCTCGCGTGCCCACCGTGGCCGCCACCGTGCCCGCCCTCCGTCGGCAGCGGCATCACCTGATCGGCCACCACCGCCAGATCGAAGGCCTGCTGCTCGGGGCTGGCCACCATCTTGCGGACCTGCTGCAGCCGGGAGCGGGCGGCCACCTGCTCGGGAGTCAACTGGTCCGCCGGCGTGTCGTCGAGTTCCTTGAGCCTGTCGATGATGGCCGGCTCGCCGAGCCGGGCGCGGACCGCGGAGCCGTAGTAGAGGTCGGGCTTCTCGTAGATGCGCCCCCGCGGAGCCGCGGGGTAGATCCCGTGGGAGAACTTGGCCTGGTATTCGTAGGCCTTCACGCCGAGGAAGAGCGTGCCGAGGAGCAGCGTGAGCAGCATCCACAGCTTGGCGAGTCCGGCCCTGTTGGCCCGGGCGGCCTCGAGCGCCAGCACGATCGTCACGCTCGAGCAGATGAGGACGAACGTGTTGAACGCGCCGATGGGCTCGCTGAGATGCACGTGGTGGGGCTTGGGCCAGACCGGGGCCCCGAACCGCAGCACGACGTAGCTTCCCAGCAGGGCGGCGAAGAACATGATCTCGGTCGAGAGGAAGAGCCACATGATCAGCTTGCCGCGGGAGAGCGGCAGTCCGGGCTGATACTGCAGCGTCAGGTGGCCGTGGCCATGGCCGTCGTGGTGGCCGCCGGAATGGCCGTCGTCGTGGCCGTGGGGAATGGAGATCGCGGAAGCGTTCATGGTCGGAGCGTGGGCGAGGGTGATGGGAGTCGGAGGTTGGTCGGAAACGGAAACGTCCAGCCGCGTCAGGCCGGCGCGCCGAAGACGACCGCGGCCGTCAGCAGCGAGAGCAGGGAGCCGAGCGAGGTGAACAGCAGGATGCGGGCGGAGGAGTCGTCGCGGCGAACCGCGAAGCCGACCGTGGCCACAGCATAAACGAGCGCGGCGACCGCCGCCGCCAGGAAGAGCCGGATGCTCCCGGAGGGCACGGCCAGCACGAGACTCACCGGCACCATCGCCAGGCTGGCGGCGAGCGCCTGCCCGGCCGCCCGCAGGCCGCTGGGATCGTCGACGGTCAGCATCCTCATGCCGGCGGCGGCATACTGGCGGCGGTAGAGCCAGGCAATCGCCATGAAGTGCGGAAACTGCCAGAGATAGAGAACGGTGGCCAGCGCCGCCACGGCGAGCGTCCCGGTCGCATCGCCGCCCGCCCAACGCTGCGGGCCATCCGCCGCCAGCCAGCCGATGGCCACCGGCAGCGCCCCCGAAACGGCCCCGACGGCGGTGTTGAGGGGCGACCGCATCTTCAGCGGCGTGTAGACGGCGACGTACAGGATCCAGGTGGCCACGGCGGCCATCGCCGGCTGCCAGCCCGAGGCGAGCGTGATGATCGCCGCACCGGCGACCACGAGCAGGGTGGCGAGCAGCGTCGCCATCGGCACGCTCAGCCTGCCAGCCGCGATCGGACGGCGGGCGGTTCGCGGCATGAGCCGGTCGGCATCCCGTTCGAGAATCTGGTTGGCGATGCTCGAACTGGCCGCTACGAGCGTCGTTCCCAGGAGCAGCCAGAGCACGGCCCCGCCGCCGACGCCCCTGCCCGCGGTCAGCCACATCGACGCCACGACCGTGGCCAGCACCAACAGCGCGATCCGCGGCCGTGTCAGCCGCGAGACGTCGGCGAGCACCGCGGATGCCGAAAACGGCATGCCGACCGACAGCGGACCGGCCGCGGCGTG
>JBIIYN010000024.1:0-20395 GCA_044346795.1 Pirellulales bacterium | reverse complement strand
CTCGCGGGGCATGGGCAGCCCCGACCAGCGAGACGCGCGATGATCAAGTCCGCGTCAGCAGATGCGTGGCAGCTGTTCGCCCACCGGCATCGGCAGCACCCGCCGGCCGCCGAGGGGCGTCCGCCCCACCACCATTCCCGGATGCTCCGCCACCACGCCGCCGATCCGGGTCGCCTCCCTGCCGTGCTCGTGCGCCCGCATCGCCGCGAGCACCGCCGCGGCGACCGCCGCAGGCACGACCGCGAGCTGCAGGCCCTCGTTGGCCACGTGCAGCGGGTCGAGCCCGAGGATCTCGCAGGCGGCCGCCACCGGCGGGCTGACCGGCACCGCCGCCTCGTCGATCTCGATGCCGCACGATGCCCCGGCCACGATCTCGTTCAGGCTCGTGGCCACGCCGCCGCGGGTCGGATCGCGGAGCACCCGGATCTCCGGACAGGCCGCGAGCATCGCCGCCACCAGCCCGTGCAGAGGTGCGGTGTCGCTCTCGATCCGCGACTCGAACTCGAGCCCCTCGCGGACGCTCATGATCGCCATGCCGTGCGCGCCGATCGTGCCGCTGACGAGCACGACGTCGCCGTCGCGCATCGGCTCCCGTCCGATGGCGACATGGTCCGGCACGACGCCGATGCCGCTCGTGTTGACGTAGCAGCCGTCACCGTGCCCCCGTTCCACCACCTTCGTGTCGCCCGTGACGATCGACACGCCCGCCCTCCGGGCGGCGGACGCCATCCGTTCGGCCACGGCCGCCAGCTGCGTGATCGGGAATCCCTCCTCCACGATGAACCCGGCCGAGAGCACCAGCGGCCGGCCGCCGCTCATCGCCAGGTCGTTCACCGTGCCGTTGACGGCCAGGTCGCCGATCGAGCCCCCGGGAAAGAAGAGCGGCCGCACCACGTAGGAGTCGGTCGAGAAGGCGAGGCGGCAGCCCGCGGTGCCGGCACCACCCACCAGGCCGTCGAGGTCGAGCACCGTCGAATCGCCGAGCCGGTCCAGCAGCGGATTGTGGAACGCGGGCAGGAAGACGGTTTCGATCAGCTCCCTCGACAGCATCCCGCCGCCGCCGTGACCGAGGATCACCTCGGGATAGTCGCGGAGCGGCGCGGGGCAGGAAAACCGGGAGAAGTCGGGGACGGCGTTCGTCACGGATTCACGCATGACGTCTCTCCGACGATGGGGCGGCAGTCGATCACGACGAGTTCCCGACCATGAAACCGGCCGGCATGGAAGTAGGCGGCGCAGGCCCCCTCGCTCGACACCATCGTCGCCCCGAGCGGGCTCCGCGGCGTGCATTCCCGGCCGAACGCCGGGCACTGATGGGGCTTGAGCATTCCCCGCAGCACGTCGCCGCTCCGGCACAGCGGCGACTCGCGGGCCGTGATGCCCGATACCGCGAACTTTCGCTCGGCGTCGAATGCGCGATACCCGGCGGCGAGCTTCCAGCCGCTGCCGGGGATCGTGCCGATGCCGCGCCAGGCACGGTCGGTCGTCTCGAACACCTCGGCGATCAGGGCTTGGGCCGCCGTATTGCCCTGATCGCTCACGACGCGGGCGTAGGCGTTGTCCACCTGGGCCCTGCCCTGCTCCAGCTGCACGACCGCGCGATGGATCCCGGCGAGCAGGTCGAGCGGTTCGAAACCGGTGATGACGATCGGCACATGCCACTCCGCCGCGAGCGGCGAATACTGCCGGCAGCCCATCACGCCGCAGACGTGCCCCGCCGCGAGGAACGCGTCGATGCGGCCGTCGGCCGACCGCAGGATCGCCTCGATCGCCGGCGGCACGAGCACATGCGACACGAGCATCGAAAAGTTTCCGACGCCCCGTTCCCGGGCGAGCTTCACCGCCATCGCATTGGCGGGCGCCGTCGTCTCGAAGCCGATCGCCAGAAACACCACCTCCCGATCGGGCCGGCGCCGCGCCAGCTTCAGGGCGTCGAGGGGTGAATAGACGACGCGCACGTCGCCGCCGGCGGCCTTCACCTTGAAGAGGTCGTCCCGGGAGCCGGGCACGCGGAGCATGTCGCCGAACGAGCAGAGGATCACCTCCGGGCGGCGGGCGATCGCCAGCGCCCGGTCGATCACCTCCAGCGGCGTCACGCAGACCGGGCAGCCCGGCCCGTGGATCAATTCGACCTGCGGTGGCAGGAGCTGGTCGATCCCGTTGCGGATGATCGAATGGGTCTGTCCACCGCAGACCTCCATGATCGCCCACGGGCGGGTGACGATCCGGCCGATCTCGGCGGCCAGCCGCTTCGCCCGCTCCGCGTCGCGGTATTCCCCGAGGTGCTTCACGACGGCGGGCTCCCGGTGTCGCCATCGCCGCACCACTCCGCCCGCTCCGCCTCCAACATGCCCATCTCCGCTAACCGGCGCAGCGCATCGCGGGCCGCCGCCTCGTCGATCCGGCAGAGCGCGAAGCCGACGTGGACGATCGTGTAGTCGCCCACGGCCAGGTCGGGGAGAAGGTGGAGGCAGACTTCCTTGACGACGCCGCCGAAATTCACGCGGCCCATCCGCACGCCGCCGTCGTCATGGATCGACTCGACCTGTCCGGGCACGGCGAGGCACATCGGGATCAGCGGTTCGCCTCCACGCGACGGGGACCGAGCCGCCCGATGATCTGCTCGGCGAGGTGATCGACCGCCCGATCGACCGCGGGCGAGAGCGTTCCGCCCGGCTCGAAGTTCGCTCCCTCGATCAGGTACGCCGTCACGCTGGCCGGATATTCGGCCTTGAGCAGCCACCGCGCGAAGGCGATCGCATGATCCCACCGGAACGCATGCAGGTTGACGCCCGCGAGTGGCGGCAGACATTCGACCTCGCGGCCCGGCAGTTCGAAGATGGCCCCCGGGTCGCCCCCCGACGAGCAGGCGTCGACGAGGATCACCTCGGGCACACCCCGCATCTGGAAGGCCACGTCCATGCCGGCGGTGCCACCGTCGGCGCACCGCACACCCTCCGGCAGGCCGCGTGCCGAGAGCCGGCGCACGAGCACCGGCCCCGCGGCGTCGTCGCCCCGCAGGCTGTTGCCGCAGCCGATGATGAGCGTTCGCTCGTGTCGTTCCACCGTGAAATACCGTTGTTGGAAAGACCGCTTTGGACAGACCGTTCTCGACAGACCGTTCTCGACAGACCGTTTTTCTACAGACCCCACTGCACGAGCACGCCGCAGGCGAGCAGCGCCAGGCCGGCCGCCGCCTGCTCGAACCGGCCGAGCCTCGGACCGGGCACGAACGTGGCGCCGTACCGGATCGCAAACACGCTGCCGAGCATCGTCACGACCGTGGCGACGGCGAAGGCGGCCACGACGCCCGCCACCGCCGCCGGCCCGCTGCGCGACGCCGGCACCATGAGGAGCGGCACGAGGGGCTCGCTGGGACCGAAGACGAAAATGAGAAAGAGCATCCACGGCGTTGCGGCATCGGCCGGCGGCTCGTGGGCGTGGAGATGGCCGCGGGCCGCCCGCAGGAGCCCGCGGGCCAGAAGGGCGGCACCGAAGCCGATGAGCATCCAGGAGGCGACATCCCCGCGGAGGGCATCGATGGCCTCGGCCCCGAACACCATGCCTCCGACCGTGAGCCCCACGATGCCGAGCAGGGCCGATCCCGCCACGTGTCCGAAGCCGCAGGCCGTTGTCACCCAAAATGTCTTCACGGGCGACCACCCGCCGGCCCGCGCCATCGCGACGAACGGAATGGAGTGATCCGGGCCGGCCGCCGTGTGGACGATGCCGACGAAGACCGCGGTGAGACAGAGCGCGACGGGCCCGGACGCCATGGAGGACATGGAGGTCATGAAACCCTCTCCCAGTCGCGCCCATGCAACGGCGGAGGACTCTATGCAGCGGCTCCGCGAAAGACAAACCCGGCCGGACGTAGAATGCGGCGACTCTTCCAGGTCGGATCACGCCGTGCACGAACTTTCGATCGCCTGCAGCATCGTGGAGACGGCCACCGGACACGTGCGGCGGCTGGGTGGCGGCCTGGTCAGGACCGTGCACCTGCGAATCGGGGCACTGTCCTGCGTCCACGAGGATGCCCTCCGGCATGGCTTCGAACTCGTGCGGGAGGGCACGCCCCTGGCGACGGCCACGCTCGCGATCACGACCGTGCCGGTGCGGATCTGGTGCCCGGTCTGCCGCCTCGAAAGCGAACTGTCCGGCATCCAGCGGTTCGCCTGCCCCGGCTGCGGACACTTGAGCGGCGACATCCGGGCCGGCCGCGAACTCGAGATCGAATCGCTGGTCATCGAGCCCGCAAGCGGCGCGGAGCCGACATTCACCGGGGAGATGCCCCCATGACGACACGCTCGACCGCCGTACCGCGGGTGCTCGAGGTCCGCACGAAAATCCTCAAGCAAAACGACGAACTGGCCCGGGAGATGCGCCGGGAGTTCGAATCGCTCGGCGTGCTCGTGGTGAACATGGTGTCGAGCCCCGGCACGGGCAAGACGGCGTTTCTCCGCGAAACGCTCGCGCGGCTGGTCGCCCGCGGCATTCCGGCGGCGGCGGTGGTCGGCGACCTGGAAACCGACAACGACGCCCGGCGGCTCGCGGAGAGCGGGGCCGCCGTCCGCCAGATCATGACGCACGGCATGTGCCATCTCGAGGCCGACATGGTCCGCGCTCACCTGGCGGGCTGGAACCTCGCCGCCCTCCACTACCTGTTCATCGAGAACGTGGGCAACCTCGTCTGCCCGACGAGCTGGGATCTGGGGGAGTCGGTGCGGCTGGCGCTTCTCTCGGTGACCGAGGGGGAGGACAAGCCGCTGAAATATCCGGGCCTCTTCAACACGTCGGACCTGGCGGCCATCACGAAGATCGACCTCGCCGTGGCCTGCGAGTTCGACCGGGCCGCGGCTTACGCCAACCTCGCCGCCGTCCGCCCCGGCATGGGGATCATCGAGACGTCCGCGAAGACGGGCACGGGTATCGAGGAATGGCTCGACTATCTCGCCGCGCGGAGGCGTCTGCTATCCTCGGAGGGCATTGGCTGACCAACCGATCCACCGACGCCACACGTGCGACCGAGGGCTGCGTGAAACCAAACCGGGTTTTCCCCGACTGTCCCCACACGTTCGCGTGCTGGCTGTTGGCGTGGATGGCTGCGGCCGTGTCACAGGCCGCCACACCGTGGCCCGCGTTTCGCGGCCCGACGGGGGATGGCGTCTCGCAGGAGCCCAATGTGCCCCTCGAATGGAGCGAGTCGCAGGGGATCGCGTGGAAGACGGCGATTCCGGGCAAGGCCTGGTCGTCGCCCGTCATCTGGAGCGACCTCGTCTGGCTGACGAACGCCACCGAGGATGGCCGCCGGCTGTCGGCCGTGGCGGTCGCCATCGACGGCGGACGGATCGTCCACGACATCACCGTGTTCGACATCGCGACGCCGCAGTTCTGCCATCCGTTCAACAGCCACGCCTCTTCGACGCCCGTGATCGAAGGCGACCGCCTCTACGTCCATTACGGTAGCGCCGGCACCGCCTGCCTCGACACCGCGTCGGGCCGGGTTCTCTGGACCCGGCAGGATCTCCCCTGCGACCACTTCCGGGGGCCCGGATCGTCGCCCATCCTGCACGGCGACCTGCTGATCGTCGCCTTCGACGGCTTCGACCTGCAGTATGTCGTCGCGCTCGACAAGCGGACCGGCGGGACGGTCTGGCGGAGGGATCGCGACATTTCCTACGGCACCCTCGACGGCGACGCCAAGAAGGCCTATCCGACCGGCACCGTCATCACGAGCGGCGGTCGCGAGCAGGTCGTGCTGCCGAGCGCCGGCGCCACGATCGCCTACGAGCCGAAGACGGGCAACGAGCTCTGGCGTGTCAATCACGGCGGCATGAACGCCTCGGCACGGCCGCTCTTTGCCCACGGCCTCGTCTACCTCAACACCGCCGCAGGCGGCATGCGGTTGCTGGCCGTCCGCCCGGACGGCAGCGGCGACGTGACCGGCTCGCATATCGCCTGGAAATCGGCACAGGGCGGCGGGTCGCGGTCGTCGCAGCTGCTGCTCGACGACCGGCTGTTCCTCGTGGGCGACGCGGGCACCGCCACGGTGCTCGACGCCCTCACCGGCAAGGCCGTCTGGCAGAAGCGGCTGGCGGGTGAATTCTCGGCATCGCCGATCCTGGCCGACGGCCGCATCTACGCGAGCAACCAGAACGGCGAGACGTTCGTGCTGTCGGCCGAGGATCCCCACGCCGTGCTCGCGACGAACCAGCTCGACGCGGGCTGCATGGCCTCGCCCGCGGTCTTCGCGGGAGCGATCTACCTGCGGACGAAGACCCACCTCTACCGGATCGGACCGCGGTGAGCGCCGGCGGCCAGCGCGTGCCGTGCCAGCACGGCCTGGCCGAGTGCGAGGCCGCCGTCGTTGGCCGGCACCTGTTCGTGGACGAGCACCTCGAATCCCGCGCGGCCGAGGGCCGTGCATGCCAGCGACACGAGCACCGCGTTCTGAAAGACGCCCCCGGTCAGCCCCACGACGTCGCCCGCGCCGGCATCCCTCAGCCGCCGGCAGACCGCCACGATCATCGCCGCGACCGCCTGATGAAACGCCGTCGCGATCCGCTGCGGCAGGATCCGATCGATCGCATCCCGCGCGACCGCCCGCACCACGTCCCGCCAGCAGACCCGCAAGGGGTCGGCATCGAGGATCGCGAAGGCATATCCGTGGCCGGGCGTCTCCGCTTCGGCGGCCGACGCCTCGGCCGCGAGTGATTCGAGCGCCAGCGCCGCCTCGGCCTCGTAGGTCACCGACTGCCGCAGCCCGGCCAGCGCCGCGACCGCGTCGAAGAGCCGTCCCATGCTGCTCGTGGCCACGCTGTTGAGCCCCGCGGCGAGCTGCCGCTCGAGCACGCGCCGGTCGTGTGCGGCGACGGCCGCCACGGGGGGCAGGCGTTCGTCCCAGCCGCACTCCGCCGCGTGCAACAGCGCGAGCGCCGTCCGCCGCGGCTGCCGGATGCAGGTGTCGCCGCCCGGCAACGGCAACGGCTCGACGTGGGCGGCCCTGCGATACACGCCGCCCCGCACCGCGAAGAATTCCCCACCCCAGATCGTGCCGTCGCGGCCGTAGCCGGTGCCGTCGAAGCAGACGCCGATCGCGGCCTCTCGGCCGCCGTGCTCCGCCAGGAGTGCGGCCACGTGCGCCTCGTGATGCTGCACCGGCACGAAGGGGATGCCCCGCTTCGCGGCGTGCCCGCGGGCCCAGGCCGTCGATGCGTAGCCCGGATGCAGATCGCCGACGACAGCCTCCGGCTCGACGTTAAAAAGTTGCAGCAGGCGGTCGACGGCGGCGCCGAGGGCGTCCAGCGTCTCGACGTTGCCCATGTCACCGATGTGCTGGCTCACCCAGGCCCGATCGTCCCGGGCCACGCACACGGCGGCCTTCAGCTCGCCTCCCACCGCCAGCACGCCCGGGCCGGCGCGCGCAAGCCGGATCGGCAGCGGGGCATGGCCGCGGGACCGCCTGATCGGCGTGGCCGTGCCGGCGCCGCAGCGGACGACCGAGTCGTCGCAGGCGGTCCGGATCTCGCGATCGTGCATCAGGAATCCGTCGACGAGCGGCCCGAGCAGCGCCGCAGCCTGCGAATTATCTCGCACGATCGGCTCCTCGGTGAGGTTGCCCGACGTCATCACCAATGGTGGCAGTTCCGTGCAGAGCAGGTGGTGCAGTGGCGTGAAAGGCAGCATCACGCCGAAAAAGTCGTTGCCGGGCGACACCGCCTCCGCGATCGTCGTCCCCCGTCGTTTGCGCATGATCACGATCGGCCGCTCCGGGGCTTCGAGCAGCCGACGTTCCTGCGTGTCGACCACCGCGAGGCCGATGGCCGTCTCGACGTCGCGGACCATCACCGCCAGCGGCTTGCCGACGCGTCGCTTCCGCACCCGCAGCCGCGCGACCGTCGCCGCGCTGGTGGCGTCGCAGGCCAGGTGAAACCCTCCGAGACCTTTCAGCCCGACGATGCCACCCGCCCGCAGCATGGCCACCGCGGCGGCGACCGCGGCGTCACCGACCACCTGCGCCCGCTTCCGGTCGGTCGCGATGCCGTCGCGATCGCCGGACGTCGTGAACCAGACAAGCGGCCCGCAGTCGGGACAGGCGTTCGGCTGCGCGTGAAACCGCCGATCGCACGGGTCGGCATACTCGTCGGCGCACCGCCCGCACATCGTGAAGCCGCGCATGGTCGTGCTGCCGCGGTCGTAGGGCAGGCGGTCGATGATCGTGAACCGTGGACCACAGTCGGTGCAGTTGATGAACGGATAGCGATGCCGACGATCGCCCGGCGTGAACAGTTCGGCGAGGCACGCCGCGCAGGGAGCGATGTCGGCCGGCACCGAGGTCGCGACGCCTTCCTGCGCGACACTCTGGCGGATCGCGAACGACGCCGGCCCGACCGAGACGGACACGTGGTCGACGGCGACGCGATCGATGACGGCCCGCGGCGGCGCGGCCGCGGCGAATGCTTCGAGAAACCCTCGCACGGCGGCCGCCGGCCCCTGCACCTCGATCGCCACCCCCTCGGAGCGGTTCTCGACCCATCCGCTCAGGCCGAAATCGCGGGCTCGCCGCCAGACGAAGGGCCGGAATCCGACGCCCTGCACCACGCCGCTGACCGTGAGCCTTCTGCGAACCGTCAAGGATGCCTCGCTGGTCGTCGGGCCAGTACCTTGGCGGTGAAGTCCTGCGGACAAGTGTAGGCGGACGCGTGCCGCCGCGACGTCCCCGTCACTTTCCCCCCGTGACCGGCGGCAGCCAAGCGGGTACATTCGTGATCGGCCATCTGGCTCGCCCCGATGCGTCGGCCTTCCGGCGGAACCCCTTCCATGATCGGCCCCCGTTCCGGCGTCCGCACACCCTGCCGCACTGCTGCGGCCGCGGTCCTCGTCGCGGCGGCGCTCCTGCTGCCAGCCGCCACGAGCGTCGGTGCCGACGACACGAGCGGGTCGAGCGACGCCGCCCGTGCGGCCTATGCGGCGGCGGCGGCGCTCCAGAATCGCGAGGCCTGGGATCTGGCCGCCGAGGAATGGCAGGCCCTCATCAAGGCCCACCCCGAAGACCCGCTGGCCGCCAAGGCGCGTTACTATCTGGGCATCTGTCTGCTCAAGGACGGCGAGGCTGACAAGGCGGCCGCGGCGTTCCGCCAGGTGGTCGCGGGCAAGGCCGATGCCGCGACGCTGGCGCTCGCCCGTTGGGAGCTTGCCCGCGGCGGCTTCCAGGCCGCCCAGGCCAAGCCGTCGCCCGAGGCGTTCGCGGCCGCCACACGCAGCCTCTCGGAGTTCCTCGAGAAGAGCCCGGGACAGCCGCAGTCGCCAGATGCCCTGTTTTATCTCGGGGAGTCGCTCTGGCAGTCGGGCAAACGCGACGAGGCCGTCGCCGCCTGGCAGCGGTTCGTCCGCGAGCACGACAAGGCGCCGCGGCTGCCGGAGGTGCTCTATGCCCTCGGCGTGGGACAGGCCGAGACCGGCAACCGCGACGCGGCCGCCGCCACGCTCGAACGATTCGCCACGGCGTTTCCCAAGCACGCGCTCGCCGCCGACGTCGCGCTCTGGAGGGCCGATCTGGCCACCGCGGGCACCAACGCGGCCGCTGCGGAAAAGATCCTCGCCGCCGTGATCGACGGGCAGGGCCCCCGGGCGGCCGATGCACTCGAACGGCTGGCATCGGCACGGTGGAATCGGAAGGATTGGCCCGGCGCGGCCGAGGCCTTCAGCCGGTTCGCCGAACGGTTTCCCGACTCGCCGCGGGCCGCGCGGGCCGCCCTCTCCGCCGGCATCGCATTCGCCGAGGCGAAGAACCGTGACCAGGCCCGGGCCTGGCTCGGCAGGGTGGCCGCCAAGGACGGCCCCGACGCGGCCGAGGCGGCACACCGTCTCGCCCTGCTCGAAATCGACGCCAAGCAGCCTGCCCGTGCCGCCCAGGTCGCCGAGCAGGCGCTCGCGAAACTCGCCAAGAGCGGTCAGCAACCGACCGGCGACGCCCGCCGCCTGGTGGCCCGGCTCATGCTCGATCGCGCCGATGCCCTCTGGGAGGTCCCCGATGGAAAGGGGAAGGCCGAGGCGGCGGCAACCTACGACAGGATCGTGAAGGAATTTCCCGAGGAGCCCGCGGCCAAGACGGCGGGTTCGATGGCGGCACTCGCCCTGCTCGACGTGGGCAAGCCGGATGAGGCGATCGCCGCCGCCGATCGCTTTCTCAAATCCCACGACGCGAAAGCGCCGGCTGCGGCGGGACCAGCCGCCGCGCCGGTGGCCGACGTGAAGGCGATCCGTGCCGAGGCGTTGCTCGCGAAGGGAGATGCCACGGGTGCCGCCACGGCCTACCGAGATCTGCTCGCCACGGTTGCACCGGCCGCCGACCCGGCGAGGCTGGCCCGCTGGCGGCTCAGGCACGGCGTGGCGCTCGTCACCGCGAAGCAGTGGCAGCCCGCGCACGAGGTGCTCACGGCCGCGGCAGGCGGACTCACGGGCGAAGCGGCGGCCGAGGCCGCGCTGTTTGACGCCACGGCGCTCGTGGAACTCAAAAAACCAGCCGAGGCGGCGAAGCGGCTCGCCACCGCGATCGAGTCGTCGGGCCGTAGCCAGCCACCGTGGCCGCGGCGCGAGGAGGCGTTGCTGCTGCTCGTGCGGGCGCAGCGGGAGGCGGGCGACAAGCCGGGGGCGCTCGCCTCGGCCGAGCGGCTCGTGGCGGAGTTTCCCGCTGGAAACAATGCCGACGTCTCCTGGTATCGGCTCGGCCAGGCGCGGCAGGATGCCGGCCGCTTTGACGAGGCGATCCAGGCGTTCGGCAGGTCGCGTCAATTGAAGCCGAAGGGACCCCGCGCGGCCTGGAGCCTGCTGGCCGCCGGCTGGTGCCATGAGGCGAAGGGGCGGTTCGAGGCGGCCGTGAAGGCATGGACGGAACTGCTCGACGCCTACCCCGACTCCACCGCCTCCGTGCCCGCGCTGCTCGCGCGGGCCGACATCCGCCAACGGCGGGCCGACTTCCAGGGAGGGCTGGCGGATGCCCGTGCCGTGCTCGGGCGGAAGGCGGCCGGCAAACCGCTCGATGCCGAGGCGGTTCCAGAGGCGCTGCTCCTCGAAGGGCTCTGCCTGTCGGGATCGAAACAGTATGCGGAGGCGGCCGCCTCTTTCGGGAAACTGCTCGATCTCCAGCCCTCGGGCCCCGCGGCCGACCGCGCCATGTTCGAGATGGGGGCGGCCGAGTCGCTCGCCGGCCGCCATGACGAGGCGGCGAAGACGTTCGCCGCCTTCGTCAAGCGTTTTCCGGAATCGGCCTACGCCGCCGATGCCTGGTTCGAACTGGGTGAGCAGGCATGGAATGCCGGCCGCCATGCCGAAGCCGCGGCGGCCTATCGTGCCGCGATCGATCGCGCCGGCGCGGCCAAGACGCCGAACGCATCCCAGGAGACGCTCCTGGAGCAGGCCCGCCACAAGCTGGCCTGGACCTTCGTCTCGCGGGGCGAGCATGCGGCCGCGGCCGGGGCCTTCGCGGAGCAGGTGAAGGCGCATCCGCAGGGGCCGCTCTGCGCCGACGCACAGGCGATGCGGGGCGAATCGCTCTTCAAAGCGGGCCGGCGTGCCGAGGCGGCGGCCGCCTTCCAGGCGGCGCTTGCCGATCCGCAGCGGCTGCCCTCCGCCGATCTCCGCGGCCTCGCCTTCGTGCGGGGGGCGGAAGCCCTGGCGGCCGAGGAGAAGTGGGCGGAGAGCCTCGCGCTTGCCGACCGATTCGTCGCCGCGGAGCCCGCGTCGCCGCAGGTGCCGCAGGCACGCTATGCGGCGGCCTGGGCGCGGCAAAATCTGGGCCGGCTCGACGAGGCGCTTGCGGGCTACCGCGCGGTGGCCGATGCCGGCCGCACGGAGATCGCGGCCCGCGCCAGGCTCATGGAGGGGGAGGTGCTTTTCGAACAGGAGCAGCACAAGGAGGCGATCAAGGCCTTCTTCAAGGTGGCCTATGGCTTCGGCGAGAAGCAGGCGCCGGCGGCGTTCCACCCCTGGCAGGCGCAGGCCACGTTCGAGGCGGCCCGCTGCTTCGAGGTGCTCGAGCAGCCCGACAAGGCGCGGAGCCTCTACGCCGAACTCGTCGAACGCTATCCCGAGTCTCCGCAGATGCCGACCGCGAAGAAGCGGCTCGAGGCGCTCGGCCGCTCCGCGCCATGATTCGGGCCCGCACAGCATCCGTCCACCCATGAAACCGTCAGGATATCGATCATGAACGATCTCGCCCGCGTGCAGACGCTCTGGCAGCTGTTTCTGTCCGGTGGCGCCCTCATGTGGCCGATCGTCGCGATGTCGCTCGTGGTGCTCACGTTCGGCATCGAGCGGCTCATCGCGCTGCGGCGCAGCCGCTTCGTGCCGCGTCGATTCGCCGCCGGCCTGCTCCAACTGGCCGCCGCGGGGCCGTTCGATCCCCGCAAGGTCTACCGGCTCTGCCAGGATCATCCGTCCGTCGCCGCCTCGGTCGTCCGTGCGATGCTCGAGCGGCTCGGGCGGCCACTGCCCGAGATCGAGCACGCGGCGGACGTCACGAAGGAACGCGAGGCCTCGGCGCTCTACGCCAACATCCGGCCGATCAGCCTGGCGGTGACGGTCACGCCGCTCCTCGGCCTGCTCGGCACCGTGCAGGGGATGATCCTCGCCTTCTACACGACGGCCAATCTCGAGGCGGGCGCCAACCGCGCCGCGGAACTGGCGCAGGGAATCTACGTCGCTTTGATCACCACCTTCGCCGGCCTGTGCGTGGCGATCCCCGCCGCGATCATCGCCCACTTTCTCGAGGGCCGGATCCTCGCGGGATTCCGCCGGGTGGACAACGTCGTGGCGGGCCTGTTGCCGCAGATGGAACGCTACGAGAACAAGGGGCGCGTGACGCCGGCGCAGCTGGCCGCCGCCGCCCAGCCGGCGAGGACACCATGAGCGTGCGGATCGACAAGGGACGGCTCGGCGGCGGGCTCGAACTGACGCCCATGATCGACGTCGTGTTCCTGCTCATGATCTTCTTCCTCGTGGCGAGCAAGCTCGACGAGGACGACCGCTTCATCGACGTCATCCTGCCCAAGGCGAGCGCCGCCAAGCCGCTGACGGCCCGACCCCGGGAATTCCTGATCAACGTCGACCGCGAGGGCAGCTACTTCGTGGGCGCGCGGCCGGTGCCACTGGCCGACCTCCGCCGCCTGCTCGAGCAGGCGGCGGCCGACAACCCGAAGCGGCAGACGGTGATCGTGCGGGCCGACGAGAACGTGGCCCACAAGTTCGTGGTGGCCGCGATGAACGCCTGCGTGGAGGCGGGCATCGAGGACTACCAGGTGCAATCGGCGGAAGAGACGCAGTAGCGGCTCGTAGCATCATGGTCCCCAAGACCCACCAGCGTGCCGGCCTGACGGAGCGTGGCGTCTACGCCAGGCGGCTGGCGGTGGCGGCGTTCTTGAGCGGCCTGGTGCACCTGATGCTCTGGAACGGCCTGACCACCACGCGGCTGAGCCTGCTGGGCGGCAAGCCGCAGGACGCCACCTCCCGTCAGCCGACCTTCAAACCGAAGACCGCGGCGGATTTCCCGCTCCGCGTGCCAAAATCACCCGACTCTGCCGAGCCGGCGCACGAGCGGCCACTCGACATGCAGGTGGCCCCACGGCAGCCGCAGGACGTTTCCCGAGCCGCGGCCGATCGCGCGAAGCCGCCCAAGGCCCTCCAGCCGGAACCTGAGCTGCCGCTGGCCGCTGTCCCACCGGCGCTCGATCGCCCCCGCTCGCCCCGGGCCGACGTGCCGGACAAACTGTCCGGCGGCGAGGCTCTTACGCCGGATCGGCAGCGCTTGGATACGTCCGCCGCACCGACCCCGACGACGGCAGACCGGGTCGCCGCCACGCCGGGGCTCGCTGCGTCGCCCGCAGCTCCCCGTCCGGCGGTGGTCGCGGCCCGGCCTGCCGCGGAGGATGCGGCCGGCGTGGCCCGAAGACGGCCCCGCGAGGTCGCCATGGCGCCGTCGGCCGCCGCCGGGCCACCGTCACTGTCGCTCGCGCGAACCGACGCCGGCGAGCCCGCCCCGCAGCCGCAGCCGGTCGCCGCCGCGGCCCGCCGCGCCGTCGCCACCGCCGCAGCCCCGGGTGGTGTCGGCGTTCCCGCCGAGGCCGTTGCCCCGATCGGCTCGGCGGTGGGCACGACCAACGCCTCTGCCGCCGCCCCTCCCCGGCCGCGGGCCTCGACCCGGAGTCTCGCCGATGGGCGCGTGCGGGCCGACCGCGGCGACTCGTCGACGGTCCGCGGCCCCTCTGTCGCCGACGCCGACTCCTCGGCGACCAACGAGGCCGGCAGACCGGCCTCACTTGCGGGGTCGGCCGCGACGGGACTGACCGTCGAACGGCCCGCCTCGGCCGAGCCATCGGCGGGTGGCGGCGCCGCAGGGCCCGCGGCGCCGGCGGCCCTCGCGAGGTCATCGCCCGCCGGGATCGCGGCCGCGGCAGCGACTCCGGCCGCCGACACGACGGCTACCGCGATCAGCCTGCCCGCCGGGGGAACCGGCGCCGGGTCACCGTCCTCGCAGGCCGTCGGCACCGGCGGTCCCGCGCCCGCGACGATGATGAGATTGGGCAATCGGCCATCGGCCGCGACGCGGAGCCTGACGGGACCGACCACGCCGCCGGCCGGGCCGAGCATCGAGTCCGAAGGGGAGGCGCTTTCAAGCGTCGCCGAAGCTGTGCCGCTTCGCTCCGCCGGCACCGCCGCTGCGGCCGGCGTCACCGCCGGCGAACTCGCCGGCAGAGACCGCGGCGACGATGCGGCAGCCTTGCCCGCACCGCAGCCACTCGACCGCGTGGCGGCCGTCACGCTGCCGGTCGAGGGCCGCGTCCGCGAGATCGCCGTGCCGTTCGCCCGGCGGTCGCGTGCCAACCGCGACGCCAGCGGGCGCGAGCGGCCCGAGGGCGACCTGCTCGTCCGCGAAAAGACCCGCGTGGCGGCCGACGCGATGGTCGATCGCGGGCTCGACTTCCTCGCGCGATCGCAGCAGCCCGACGGCCGCTGGAGGCTGGGGGCCTTTCCCGGTGCCACCGCGGCCGACGCGCCCAGGCTCTCCTGCGACACCGCCGCCACCGGCCTGGCGATCCTCAGCTTCCTCGGCGCCGGCCACGACCACTTCGGTGGCCGTCATCGCGACACCGTCCGCCGGGGCCTCGAGTTTCTCCTGTCGGTGCAGAAGCCCGATGGCGACCTCTACCTGCCGGCCGACAGGCTGTCCGACAGCTGCGCCTGGCTCTACAGCCACGGGATCGCCACGATGGCGCTCTGCGAGGCGGTGGGAATGACGGGCGATCCGCTCATCAAGCCGGCGGCGACGAAGGCATGCGGCTTCATCACGTCGAGCCAGCATCCCACCCGCGGCGGCTGGCGATACACGCCCCGCTCCGACGCCGACCTCTCGGTGAGCGGCTGGATGCTCGTGGCGCTGCGATCGGGCCGGTTCGCCGGCATCGAGGTCGAGCCCCGCGCGTTCGACGGGGTGAAGACGCTGCTCGATGCCTCGGCGATCGCGGGTGATCCGGCGAAGTATCACTACAATCCCCGCAGCCCGCAGCAGCGACCGTCGCAGCTCTCGGCCGGATGCATGACGGCGGTAGGCACGCTCATGCGGCTGCACACCGGCTGGACCGCGTCCGACCGCCGCGTGCAGGACTCGGCCCGGGCGCTCGCATCGCTTCGGCCGACCTACGGCACGGCGCAGGCGAAGCGCCGCGACTGCTACCTCTGGTACTACGCCTCCCAGGTGCTCGTCCACACCGGGGGCGAGGAATGGGCCGACTGGTACGACCAGTTGGCCGCCACGCTGGAGCCGACGCAGGAGCGGCAGGGGCCGCGGGCGGGAAGCTGGGATCCGCTCGGCAGCGTCCCCGACCGCTGGGGAGCGTACGGCGGGCGGATCTACGTCACCGCGCTGCACCTGCTCGCGCTCGAGGTGCCCGACCGCCGGCTGCCCACCTACGGCAGCCCGGAAGACGCCGCGGCGCGTTGAGCCTGAACGCCGAGTTCATGCATCTCCCTCACAGCCCGATGGCGCTGGTCGTCTCCTTCTGCCGCTGCTCCTTCTTCGCGGGGAACTCGATCACGATGAGTTCCTTCGCCTCGGGATCGTAGGCGTATTCCTGGTAGTAGGGCAGCATCGGCAGCATGATGCCGTCGGGCTTGCCGGGCTGGATGATCTGGTCCATGAACTCCTTGTAGCTCTCCGGCTTGCGATCGTTCTCTGCCTGGAAAAAAGCCATCTTCTGCTCCACGGCGATGATCGAGAGCTTGCCGACGCTCGTGCGATACGCCTCGGCTGCGATCTCGAGCCCCTGGCTCTTGATCGACAGGTCCGCCCGCACCCCCCCCTGCTCGACCGCCTTCGACAGTTCGAGCACGTTCTGCGTCGTTTTCTTGAGCGTCTGGCGGGTCTGGATCGGCGCGGGGGCGGGCTTCGCCACCTCCGGCGGCTTCTTTTTGCCCGTGCCGCTCATGCCGATCAGCACGAGCACGCCGGCGATCAGGGCCAGAAACAGCACCCAGATTTTTTGCATGGTCTTCTCCCCACGTGGTTGCCGCCCGCCGCCCGGCGGGCCCATGGTCGGTCGTCAGCTGCGATACTCGTATTTGTACTTGCCGGGCATCGGCACCGGATACCGGCCCTCGGCGTCGGCCACCAGGGGCGCCGGCGAACCGTCCGTCAGGCCGTCCACCCCGGCCGTCAGGTCGTCCGGACAGTCGAGCATCTCGGCGTAGGTCACCGGCCTGCCGGTGTGCGCCGCGAACCGGCCCATCGCCGTGGCGAGGCTCGCCTCGGCGCCCCGCACCGCCTCGTTGTAGGGCTCGTCGGCGATGATCGCCGCGACCAGGTGCTCCCACTCGCGACGGTAGGGATTCGGCTCGGGCTGCTCCGCGGCCCAGGCGACGTTGTCCTTGTCGACCCGCTGGCTCTTGTAGATCGCGCACCGGGCGGGCGAGTGGCCGCTCGCCGAGATCGCGAACGCCCCCTTCGTGCCCTGGCCCCACAGCCCGAACTTGCTGTCGCAGCCCTTCATCACCTGGCAGGTGTAGAAGAACTTCGCCCCGTCGTCGAACGTGTACTCGATGCCGTAGTTGTCGAAGTTCTGGTCGTCGAGCACGCCCCGCAGCTGCCTCGCGCCGATCGCCACGGCGCTCACCGGCCAGCTCCCCTTCATCCAGCACACCTCGTCGATGTGGTGCACGCAGTAGTCGCTGACGATGCCGCCCGAGGCCCAGAGGAAGTTGTGAAACCGCTTGATCTGCCAGAGCAGTTCGTTCATGCCCTGCGGGCCGGGCGCGAGATCGAGATTGTGCGGCGGATTGTGCTCGCGGTAGCCGTGGAAGGCGATCAGGTCGCCGGCCTCGCCGGCCCGCAGCCGCTCGAGCAGTTCCCGGCGACGGTCGCAGTGGCGGCACATCAGGCCCACGCCCACCTTGAGATTCTTCTCCGTGGCCTTGGCCGCCAGCGCGATGATCCGCTTGGTGGTCGGACCGTCGATCGAGACGGGCTTCTCCATGAAGACGTGCACGCCCTTCTCGATGGCGTAGGCGAAGTGCGGCGCCCGGAACGCGGGCGGCGTGGCGCACAGCGCGATGTCGCCGGGCCGCAGGCAGTCGATCGCCTGCTTGTAGCCGCTCATGCCGATGAAGATCCGCTCATCGGGCACGTCGACCCGCTCCTTGAACTGCTCGCCGAGTGACCGCTTGACGATGTCGGCCCGGTCGCGGAAGACGTCGGCCATGGCCACGACCTTGATCGGCGCGCCGGGCACCGACAGGGCGTCGACGGCCGCGCCGCCCCCGCGGCCGCCGCAGCCGATCAGGGCCACGCGGATTTCATCCGTGCCGGCGGCATGCACGTGCGGGATCGACCGGCCGGAGAGGAGCGTGCCGGAGAGGCCCGTCGCCGTGACCACGGCGGCTGCCCGCCGGCCGGCGTGGAGGAATTCGCGACGGCTGGTGGGGCGATGGGAAAAGACAGCCTGCGAACGATCGACTGGTTCAACCGCTGGCTCCATGATGGCTCGGCTCCTCGTTCATTTCAGACGACCAATCCATCGCTTCCGGGCAAAAAAAGGGGCCGCCGGAATCCGGCAGCCCCTCCCTGTTCGGACTGGTATCAGTGTGACCACCGCCCGAATCCCTGTCAAAGGAGTCGGCCGGCCGCAAGGCCCAAGCGTTCCACTTCCGCCAGGTTCCCGTGGCGTCGTTCACGGCCGTCCGTCGATCACCTTCTGCAGCGGCGCGCGGGAGGGATCCGACTCGAGCTTCTTGATGATCGCCAGTCCGGTGAGCAGGACCTCCCGCTGGCTCTTCTGGAGCGGCGTCAGCTGCTTGTCGCCGGTGGCGGTGACGAGTTCCTCGATGTACGCGACCACGTTTTCCGCGCCCGAGGTGTACTCCTCGTAGAGCTTGTCGAGGGCCTCCTTGAGTGCCTCGCGCATCGTCGGGGCCGCCGAGGCGACCAGCGCGTCGAACTGCTTCTCGTCGGTGAGGTCGATGCCCTGCTCCTGGGCCTTACCGATCGAATTCTGGAGCGTCTTGCTGACGACATCGTAGGCCTGCGCCTCCAGCGACGACAGCTGCTTGTCGACGAACGTGGAGGCGTAGTTCTCGACCTCGCGGGCGATCTGCGGGGGTGCGGCCAGCACCGCCTTCTCGGCCTGGTCCAGCACCATCGGCGCCTGGGCCTCGAGGGTATCGCCGAACCGCGAGGCCTCGACGTTGAGCTGCGGCTCGACCTGTGCCGCCGCCAGTTCGACCACCGTCCGTGCGTCGGCGAACTCGGCGATCTTCGAGTACAGCCACCAGAGATATCCGGAAGCCGCGAGCAAAAGACCCGCCATCACGACGGCGGTCGTGAGCAGCCGGCGGCGGCCCTGCGCCACCGTCTCCTCCATGCGGCTGTGCAGCTTCATGACTTTCGATTCGAGCGCGGGCGAGACATTCGAGAAATCGGACATGGTTGGGTTCCTGTTTCGGCGTGTGGTGGTGAGGCTCGACGCCTCGGATATGAATGGGACGAAATGAACGGGGGTGACGGGACCGGGGCTCACGGAGAGGGGGTTTCATCCGCCGCCACCGCCTGGTCGATCATCATCAGCACGTGATGGATGAACTGCCGCTGCAGCTTCTCCTCGGGCTGCTTGGCGACCTCGTCCACGGGCAGCTTCTCCAGCAGCTTTTCGACCCGTTGCCGTTCCTTCGCCACCTTCACCTCGAGCTCGTCGGCGATGCCGCCCCCCTCGATGAGCAGCGAATTCCGCAATTTTTCCTCGACGGCGTCGAGCTTCTGCTCCGTCAGCTTCGGCAGCTGCCGCTTCAGGTCCTTCGCGACCTTGTCGGTGACCCGCTGCATGCCACCCTCGGTCTTCTTGAGCAGGTTGGCCTGCAGCCGCTCGGAAAACTTCTCGCTCTCCTGAAGGAGCATGTTCTCCAGCTGCGGCCGCACCTTCTCGAATCGCTTCATCGCCTCTTCTCCGTAGGCGGGCGCGGCCTTCATGGCGGAATCCACGAACTTCTGGCTGAGCGGCGGCCAGACCTGGTCGACCTTCGCCATGAACGCGTTCTGCAGTTGGGTGGCGTTGAGTTGCCGCTGGAGCGTGCTGTAGAGGGAGAGCCCGAAGAGGCCCATCAGACCGAGCAGCAATACCGAGCCACCGAGCACGACCAGCCTGGTCTGCCGCTGCGCGGTCGCCAGTTCGTCAAGACGCTGCTCGAGGCCGTCGATCACCTGGTCCAGATTGTTGCGGCCGCCGGAGTGGGCGGACGAAACGTTGCCGCGGGAAGCCGAGTCATTGCCTGCATGCATGGGAGGAGTTCCTGGGGGAGTCAGGCCCGTCGAAACGCCGGGCCGGGAATGGCAGAGGTTAGGGGCCGCGTGTGAGCGGTGCGTGAGTCAGCGAACGATGAGCCGGGGAGGAATCGTGCGGTGTTTCCCGAGAAGCCTGTGCGGAAACGAGGTTCCCACGCATGGCCTCTTCGAGGGCACCCGGGCCACCCCCCTCAGCGTACGCGGCCAAGAGTGTGCCGCTCTTCTCCAAAGCCGTCAAGCAGCCCCCTCTTCGGAGCGGAGTGTCGCACCGCGGGCTGCGGCTACCGCACGACGCGGGCCCCGCCGCCGGCGATCTGCTTCTCGACCTCCTGGCGGGTGGCCATGGAGGTGTCGCCCGGGGTGGTCGAGGCCAGGGCACCATGCGCGGCGCCGTACTCGACCGCCTTCTGCGGGTCGTTGAACTCGAGAAACCCGAAGGCCAGGCCTCTGGCGAAGCTGTCGCCTCCTCCCACCCGGTCGAGAATCTCCAGCTCCGGATACCGGCGGCTGTCGTGAAACTTCCCGTCGTGCCAGCAGATGGCACTCCAGTCGTTCTTCGTGGCCGTGATCACG
>JBIIYN010000217.1:0-6685 GCA_044346795.1 Pirellulales bacterium | reverse complement strand
GGCAGGGGGATTTTTCCCGCGGTGGATTCACGGAGGGCATGACGAAGGGCCAGCGTCATGGCGACGATGGGCTCGCGATCGGCCGCGACACGATGCAGCCGATTTTTGATTTTATCGCCCGCAGTCGGAGCGAGGGAAAACCGTTCTTCGTGTGGTATGCGCCGATGTTGCCGCACGATCCGCACGACCCCGCCCCCGAACTCGTCGAGCATTATCGATCGAAGACCGACAGCATCCACGTGGCCCGCTACTGGGGCAACGTCGAGCGGTTCGACCGCACCGTGGGCGACCTGCTCGACTACCTCGACCGCGAGAAGCTCTCGGAGAACACGCTCATCGTCTACGTCACCGACAACGGCTGGATCCAGAGCGTCGACAACCCGCGGTTCGCACCCCGCTCGAAGCTCTCGCCCTACGACGGCGGCCTGCGCACGCCGATCATGCTCCGGCGGCCGGGCACGATCCAGCCGCGGAAGAGCCCGGCCCTCGCGAGTTCGATCGACATCATGCCCACCGTGCTCGCCGCCTGCGGCGTGACGCCACCCGCCGGGCTGTCCGGCGTGAACCTGTTCGATGACGCGGCCGTGGCGGCCCGCCGGCAGGTTTTCGGCGAGTGCTACACGCACACGCTCGTGGACCTCGACGATCCGGCGAAGAGCCTGCTGTGGCGCTGGACTGTGCGCGAGCGGTGGAAGCTGATCGTGCCGACCTCGGCCGGCTCGGGCGGTGCGTTGCCCGGACAGGAAGGCAGACTGATCGACCGAGAGTCGCAGGCCAGGTACGCCCGCGGCGAGGTCGAACTCTTTGATCTGGATGCCGATCCCGACGAAACGAAAAACCTCGCCGCGGCGCATCCAGACATCGTGGCCGACCTGCGGACGAAACTCGACGCGTGGTGGAACCCGGCGAGCGTGGCTTCACGGTAGAAGCCGGCGCGGCTGCTCGTCGTGACCGTGACGATGGGCTTTCGGCGCGGGTCGATCGCCACCGCGGAGCCTGCACCCGAGGAGATCGGCCGCACGGGCGGACTCTTCCCCGTCGACTAACTGCGGCTGCCGCCCGGCCGGCCCGCACACGACGGTGCCGTGCGACGCTGCCTCGAAGCGTATCGGTTTCCGGGGCCGATCGGCATGGCCGGATTTTCGTTTGCCCGGGCTCGTATACAACTGCGGCCGGCAGACCGGTTGCGACGAGACGCACCGGCGCCGCCGATGGTTTTCCACCGACGCCTCCCTCTTCACGACGACACGATGAACGCACTCCCTTCCGCCGGTGAACCCGGCTCCGGCACCACGATCCTGCTGCGGCGGACCGAGAATCAGGCCGCGGGCCTGGCCCGGTATTGCATCGATTTTCTATCGTCCGCGAACCGCGGGAACATCGGTCGGGCCACGCTCGATCTGGTGGAGCGATTTCACCTCGACAGTGTCGGCTGCGGCGTGTCGGCCCTCGCCAAACGGGCCAACGCGCCGACCGTGCTCTGGCGCGAGGCGCAGGCGACGCGTCCCGCGGCCGGCAGCGCCGGCGGCATCTGCCTGGGATCCCCACGGCCCTGCGCGGTCGAAAAGGCCGTCGCCGCCAACGCCTCGGCCGTCCGCGAATGGGATTCGAACGGCACGAATTTTGGCTACGACGCCGCCAAGGGCCGCACCGCCGGAGAGTTTGGCCACAACGATTTTTATCCCGTGGCGGTCGCGGCGGCTCGCGAGGCCGGGCTCGATGGCGATGCCACGCTCCGCACGATGCTGCTCATCGACGAGATCCGCGGCCGGCTGGCCGAGGTCTTCGCGCTCCGGAAATACTCGATCGACCACGTGCACCACGGGGCCGTGGCCTGTGCGGCGGCCTACACGGCGGCGCTCGGCGGCACGGTCGAGCAGGTCGAGTCGGCGATCGGCATGGTGGTCGCCCACTACGTGCCCTTCCGGGCGATCCGGGCGGGCCATCAGCTCTCCGACAGCAAGGGCGCGTCGGCCGCGCTCTCCGCGGAGGTGGCCGTGATGAGCGGCCGCCGGGCACTCGCCGGCTTTCAGGGGCCGCGCGACGTGTTTCGCAATCCGCTGGCGATCTACCGGCTCAACGAGCCCTGCCCCGCCGGGCAGAGCCCGTTCGACCTGGAACTCGGCGTCGCCGGCGACGCCTTCGCCATCCACGCGATGCACTTCAAGCTCGGGCTCTACGAGCATCAGTCGGCGGGCGCGCTGCAGGCGATCGTGGATGCGTGTGCCGCCCGGCCCGACCTGGCCCGGGAATTGGGCCGCATCCGCGCGGTCCGCGTGCGGATCTACGAGCCGGCCTATTCGATCATCGCCGACCCGGCGAAGCGGACGCCCACCACGCGGCAGTCGGCCGATCACTCGCTTCCTTATATACTCGCCAAGACGCTGCTCAAGGCGCGGGATGCGGCCCTCGCGGGAAGGCCGGCCGGCTGGGAGTCGCTGATGCTCCTGCCCGACGATTACTCCGACGCGGCGATCGCCGATCCCGAGATCCGCGGGCTCGTCGACCGCATCGTGATCGAGCATGGCGGTCCGGAATACGACGCCCTCTATCCTGACGGCATCCCAACGAGCGTGGAGATCGACCACGAGTCGCTCGGCGTGCTCGGCGGTGGCCTCGTACGGTATCCGCTCGGCCATGCGCGGTCCGACGCGGCCCGCACGGCCGCGGTGGTGGACCTCAAGTTCGACCGGCTCGTGGCGGGAGCGGTGGACGATTCGCCGCGGCTGCGCGAGCGGCTGCGGGTGGCCGGACGGAGTCCCCAGGAGATCGCGGAGTTGTATGCGTTTCCCATTCACGGGTGTGATCCCGGTTGACAAGCCCGTGGGGGTGACGTCGCGGCACGTCGTCGACGTGGTGGCGCGGGCCCTCGGCCTGAAGGCGGTCGGCCACGCCGGCACGCTCGATCCGCTCGCCAGCGGCGTGGTCGTCGTCTGCGTGGGGCATGCGACGAAGCTCGTGGACTATCTCCACGAACTGCCGAAGCGGTATGCCGCCACGTTCCTGCTCGGCCGCTCGAGCCCCTCGGACGATCTCGAAACGCCGGTTGAAGAGGAGACGGATCCCGTCCGGCCGTCGGCCGCGGAGATCGAGGCGGCAGCAGCCGCCTTTCGCGGCGACATCCTCCAGCGGCCCTGCGATTATTCCGCGGTGCACGTGGACGGCAAGCGGGCGTACAGGCTCGCGCGGAAGGGCCGGCCGATCGTGCTCGAATCAAAGCCGGTGCGGATCGAGCGGCTCGCGATCACGGGCTACGACTGGCCGCGGCTGGCGGCCGAGATCGAGTGCTCGTCGGGCACCTTCATCCGGGCGATCGGCCGCGACCTGGCCGAAAGCCTCGGCACGCGGGCGGTGATGGAGTCGCTCGTGCGCACGGCGGTCGGCCCGTTTTTACGCGACGCGAGCGTCGCCCTCGACGCGGTCACGCCCGACACGGCCCGGGCGGCGCTCATGCCCGCCGCCGTCGCCGTCGCCCATCTCCCGCAGATCGTGCTCGTCGACGACGGGCTGGCGAACGCGGTGCGCGGCGGGCTCATGCAATTGCCCGACACGCCCGGCCCCGCCGTGGCCGCCCTCGACGCCGCGGGTCAGCTCATCGGCATCCTCAAGCGGCTCGATTCCGGCAGCTACCGCCTGAGGCCGAATTTTCTGGGCGAGGGCTGAGGCCGCGAGCAGCGGCCGCATCGGAGAATCCCGCCGTTTTCCGCGGGCAATAGTGGCTATCATGCCCGGATGCCCCGCCACACCGTCGCCTCCGTCGCCAAGCGTCTCGACCATGCCGTGCTCAAGCCCACGGCGACCGACCGCGATCTCGCGGAGGCTGCCGCCATGTGCCGGGCACGGGGCGTGGGCTGCCTCTGCGTGCGATCGGCCGACGTCGCGACCGCCGCAGGATTGCTCGCCGGCAGCGACGTCGTCGTCGCCAGCGTGATCGGCTTTCCCCACGGCGGCCACCTGCCGTCGGTGAAGGCGGCGGAGGCCCGGCTCGCGATCGAGCACGGAGCCCGCGAGCTCGACATGGTGATGCAGATCGGGGCGTTTCTGTCGGGCCGCCACGACGACGTGCGCGACGATATCGCGGCGGTCGTCGCCGTGGCCAAGCCGGGCGGGGTGCTCGTGAAGGTGATCCTCGAGACCTGCTACCTGTCGCTCGATCAGGTGGCCATAGCCTGCCGGCTCGCCGAGGAGGCGGGGGCCGACATGGTGAAGACGTCGACCGGCTTCGGCAGCGACGGTGCGACGCGGGAGGCGGTGCGGGCGATGCTCGCGGCGGTGGGCGGCCGGCTCGGCGTGAAGGCGTCGGGCGGCATTCGTTCCTGGGAGTCCTGCGTGCGCTACCTCAACATGGGCTGCGCACGGATCGGCGTCGGCGCCGCGGCACAGATTCTCGACGACGCCCCGTGACCGGCCGTGCTTTTCGACGGCAGGAAATGTCGTGCCGTTGCCGCTGCCGAGGTACGACAATGAAGCTATAATCGCGCCTATGAAACCCTCTCGTGTCACGAGACTCGTCACGGCTCTGACCTCGTTGGCGGCGGCCTTCGTCGTCGCCTGCCAGCCCGGCGTCACGGCCGAGACCCGCCAGCGGATCTCGTTCAACCGCGACATCCGGCCGATCCTGTCCGACAACTGCTTCGCCTGCCACGGGCCCGACAGCGGCAATCGACAGGCCGGCCTGCGGCTCGACGTGGCCGAGCAGGCCATGGCCGAACTCGACAGCGGCGCCCGGGCGATCGTGCCGGAGAACGTCGATGCCAGCGAACTCGTCACGAGGATCATTTCGACCGATGCCGATTTGGTGATGCCGCCGCCCGAGGCCAAGATCGGCCGGCTGACCGATGAGCAGGTCGATCTGCTCAAACGGTGGATCGCGCAGGGGGCGGCCTATGAGCCGCACTGGGCCTTCGTGCCGGTGGCGAAGCCGGATATTCCCCAACTGGCCGGGGCGTCCCATGAAGCCGAGCCCGAGCATCCGATCGACACGATCGTCCGGGCGAAGCTCGAAAAGCGGGGCATTGCGCCCCAGCCCGAGGCCGACCGCGTAACACTCGTCCGCCGGGCCACGTTCGACATCACCGGCCTGCCTCCCACGCCCGCAGAGGTTGCGGCCTTCGTCGCCGATCCTTCGCCCGACGCCTACGAAAGGCTCCTCGACCGGCTGCTGGCCAGCCCGCGGTATGGCGAGCGGATGGCGGCCGACTGGATGGATCTCGCCCGCTATTCCGACAGCTACGGCTTCCAGGTTGATCGGGAACGGGACATGTGGCCGTGGCGCGATTGGGTGATATCCGCGTTCAACAAGAACCTGCCGTGGGACCAGTTCACCACCTGGCAGCTGGCCGGCGATCTGCTGCCGCACGCCACCGACGAACAGGTCCTCGCCACGGCGTTCAATCGCCTGCACCAGCAGGAATGCGAGGGCGGCTCGGTCGAGGAGGAATACCGGGTCAACTCGGTGAACGACCGCGTCACCACCTTCGGCACGGCGTTCCTCGGGCTCACGCTCGAATGCTGCCGCTGCCACGACCACAAGTTCGATCCCCTCTCGCAGAAGGAGTTCTACCAGTTCTTCGCCTTCTTCGACGACGTCGACGAGGCAGGGCTCTATTCCTTCTTCACCTCGGCGGTGCCCACCCCCAAGCTCCGCGTCGTCGACGAGAAGGCGGCGACGGCGATGGCGAAGGCGGAGGAGGTGGTGGCCGAGGCGGCCGCCGATCTCGAGCGGTGCGAGGGGGAGGCGCGATCGCGCGTGGCCGACTGGATCGCGGGGAAGGCGGCGCCGCCCGCCTGCCTGGAAGGGGGGCAGGCACCGGCCATTCCCGGTGAACTCGTTCGCTATTCGTTCGAAGAACGCGACGACGACGGCCGGTTTCCCAGCCTGATCGCCGCCGCCGAGGGCGTCGACCGGGCCGCCCGATCTCCCGTCGAGAACGTGATCGTCCCGGGCCATGACGGCAACGCATTGCAGCTCACCGGCGACCACGCCGTCTCGACCCCGGTGGGCAACTTCCGCCGCAGCGATCCGTTCAGCGTGTCGCTCTGGCTCAAGGCGGCCACGCGGCACGAGCGGGCCGTCGTCTTCCACCGCTCGACCGCGTGGACGGACGCGGGCAGCCGCGGCTATGAACTGCTCGTCGCCGACGGCCACCTCCGCTGGTCGCTCGTGCATTTCTGGCCGGGCGACGCCGTCAGCGTGCGGTGCACGGAGCCGTTGCCCGTCGGGGATTGGGTGCATCTGGCCGTGTCGAGCGACGGCTCGGGCAAGGCCGCGGGTCTCAGGATCTTCGTCAACGGCCATCCGGCGGCGACCGAGATCGTGAGGGACAGCCTGTCGCGGGAGATTCTCAACGACGGTCGCAACGATCTCAATGCGGTGCTCGACGGCATGATTGCGAGCGGCCGCACGATCCGCATCGGCGAGCGGATGCGGGACAGCGGCTTCAAGGGCGGGCTCGTGGACGACTTCCGGGTGTTCGACCGGGCGCTGTCGAGGCTCGAGGTTCGCGATCTTTTCCAGCCCGGCACCCTCGGGCAAATCCTGGCCGCGCGGCAGGATGTCGAGCTGATCGGAGACTATGTCGCCTTGGCGTTGGACGAGGCGGCCGCCGCGCGGCGGGCGGCGCTCGAGGCCGCGCGAAGGACCCGCGACGATCTGGCCGAACAGCCGATGGAAATCATGGTGATG
>JBIIYN010000216.1:0-6687 GCA_044346795.1 Pirellulales bacterium | reverse complement strand
TGCGTCGGGCAACACGGCCTGCGCGGTCGGCTTGATCCGCGGCTCGCGGCTCGGATCGGGCTGTTCCGCGGTGACCAGTTCGACGGCCCGCCGCCAGCTCTCCGCAGCCGGCGGTGTCGCCGCGTCGGCGTCGGCCCCCGGGGCCACGCGATCCCGCAGGAATTCCTCCACGAGATCGATGCTCGTCTTGCCACCCGTCCGCCACCGGGTCACCAGCGCCGTCCGGCCACCCGCCACCACGAGGTCGGTCAGCGCCAGGAAGAGTTCCTCGCCGGGCCGCCTGGGAAGCCTCGACAATCCCCCCGCCATGGCCGACTGAAACCCCGGCAGCACCACGCACCGCGGCCGTTTGCCGGGCGGCGAGAGCCAGTCACCGAACGTCATGGCCGGCCTGCCCGACTGCGTCGAGAGCAGCGGCCGAGCGGCGATCGGCCCATCGCCTGAGAGTTCGTCGAGCACGAGGAACGTTTCGAGCAACGAGGCGGCCAGCGGCAGCGGGGAAGACGGTCCCGCCGCCGGCAGGACCAAGGCGCGATCGAGCCCGCCGGCGAGCCGCTCGGCCGACTCCTGCGCGACCGCCGGCTTGTCGCCGCGAAACAGGCGGCCGGCATGGATGCCGAGCGGTCCCCCGGAAGGCGAGGGCTCGAACCGGAGCACCGCGAGGCTTCGCGTCGGGCTATAGCGGATCCGACAGACATCCCGCAGCCGCCGCAGCTCCGCCGCATCGCGGTCGCCCGTCGGCTGCGGAGCCGCGAGCGAGCCGGGGGCAGCGGCCTGCGGAAGGACCGGGCGATTCCCCGCGACGGCGGGCCGGGCCGACCCGCTGGGCAGCAGTTCGAAAGGGAGGTACCAGAGCATGCCATCGGGCACGATCACCAGTTCGTCGACACCCTCGGACAGCACGACCTTCGAGTTTTCGAAGATCAGCCGCTCGATCCGCTCGGCGGACTCCTCCCAATCGCCCTCCAGCAGCCGCTCGGTGGACACGGGCGCCACGGGGTCGAAGAGGCAGAGCGCCTTCGCGAGCGTCACGATCTCCTTCGCCAGCGCCGCCGACTGCCGCACCGGCCAGGTCGCGACGCGGTCGCGGGATTCGAGCGCGGCGGTGAGCCCGGCGGCGGTCCATTGAAACGACAGGATCAACTGCTTCGGCGCGAGCCGCCGCCGGATCTCCGGAGCGGGGGTGAATGGCGGCATGTCGACCGGCGGCGACTCGCGGCCGGCGGCCAGCGGGGCGACGAATTGTCGGCAGCGGTCCGCGAGCCGCTGGTATTCGCGCCAGGCGACCGGATCGCCGGGCCCCTGCCCTCCCTCTTCCGCCGCGGCCGCACGGCCGGCCGCCGCAAGCAGCGCCGCGGTGAGCGGCGTTCGCACCTTGGTCATGGCATCCAGCGCGATCGCCAACTGGGGATGACGGGCCAGCACCGCGGCCCGGCGGGCCGCATCGGCCCGCGGCAGCCGCTCCGGGTCGGAGCCGAGCAGCCACTCCACCGCCGCGCGTCTGCCGCCCAGCGGCCGGGCGACCAGCCAGCGGCTGCGGGCGTAAGCCTCCGCCGCGTTGAGAAGGGCATCACTGCCGCGGCGCGAGGCCGCGGCGACCCAGGCCTCGAAGGCCTCGGTCCGCGGCGCGACCAGCCTGACGATCGCGCCGAGCGGATCCAAGGCCGTGTCGCGCGGCGTCGGATCGCCGAGCAGCTTCGAGAAGAGCAGGTCGGCCTGACGGTCGGAGATGCCGCCGAAGCCGGCCAGCAGCATTTCCACGAGCCGTTCGGCCTGGAAGAGCGCCGGCTCGCGCTGCCGCGCGATCGCGATGGCACGGTCGAGTTCCCGATCGCCGCGGGAGACGTCGCCCGCGGCGTAGGCCACGAGCGCCGCGGCATAGGCGACCTGCATGCCCGCCAGCCCGCGGCCGGGATCGGCACGGAGCAGGCGGCCGTCGACCTCGGCCAGCACGGCCGCCGCAGCCTGCGCATCCCCGGCGGCGGCCAGCGACTCGGCTTCGAGCCCGAGCAGCGTCGCCCGCAGCACGGGCAGCGTGGTGAGGGACCAGTCCGCCCCGCCGCCGATCGACGGCGGCACGCCCCGCGTGCCCGCGGCCAGGTGCGCCGCCGCCGCCAGCCGGAAGGCCTCTTCGAGCGCCCGCGCGTCGCCGTAGTCGGCGGCGGTGTAGGTGGCCTCCTCGAAATAGCGGGCGGCCGCCGCCGGCTGATCACCGGCCAGCGCGATGCGGCCAAGCACGATCAGCCCCCAGGACGTGAGCGGGTGATCGAACTGGTTGCCGATGATCAGGCCTCGCGTCAGCAGGGGCTGTGCCTGATCGACCTTTCCCTGCGACCAGAGAGCCGTGCCCAGCGCGATGTCGATCCACGATTGCGAGTAGTGGTTCGGGGGTGCGGGCCGCCGCAGGAGCGCCTTGGCCGCTTCGTCGATGGCGGCGCCTTCGCGGGCCAGTTCGCCCAGGATCACGCCGCGGCGGTAGAGCGAGATGACGAGCGACCGCACGATCTCCTGCGGGCGGACGGGATAGTTGACCGGCGCGGTGAGCACGCCCCCTTTCTGCAGCACCTCGTTCGGGTCCGCGCCTCCCATGCGGATCGAGATCGTGCCGGGAATCGCCGCGGGAGACGTGTTCCGCTGGCTGCGGCCCCATGCGGCCACCCGCGGCTGCGCGAGCGGCACCGGTCCTTGCGGCGGAAACTGCACGGCCAGCAGCCACTCCGCATGGCTCGCCGAAATCAGCAGCGCCTCGTCGTAGGCGGCGACCGCCTCGCGCAGATTGCCCAATTCAAAGTGGCACTCCCCGACGATCGCGGCGGTGGCGATGGAATCGATCCAGCGCTGGGCGCCGGCCTTGATGCCACCCTTGTGCTCGAGGATGGCGATCTCCAAGCCGCTCGTGTAGTCGCCCGCCGCGAGCGCCGTCAGTGCCAGGTCGAAGCCCGCTGTCGGCACCGTTTGACCGGCCGGCATGCCAAACCCGGGAGGGAGCACGACCTGCGCCACAAGATCGCCCGGCGTCGGCCCCGCGATCATGGCCACGACGAGCGCCAAGACCGAAAGCCGATGCGGGAGGAGCGGGCTCATGCAGGCTGTTGTAGCACGCATGGCAGGAACACGTGCACCGCTCGGGCTGCCAAAAGGCTGCGGGAAAAGCGGCCAGGGGGCGTCACACTGGGAGGACGTGGCAAAGGGATCGGCAATCTGGGAATGCCGGAGATGCGGCCCGTAGCGGTTGTTGAAAGTTTGCCGGTCATATCGGTCGATACCCCACCCTGCGGAGCAGACGATCCCGGCTGGCCCACCATCAGACGGGATCGGCAGCACCCCGCCAAGGTTTCTCCGCAGCAACAGGGAAACGATCCATGAGCACCGCCGTCCTGCCTTCGCGTCGCCGCCAAACCGCCATCCATGCGGGACTGCTGATTCTTGCCATGGCCGGAGTGTCGCTCACCGGCTGCCAGGTGGACGTCGGCGGGCAGACCCTGCCCAGTGCCTACTACCTGCAGGACGACATCCAGTACTTCCCGGCCGGCCCGGAATTCAAGCTCTCCAAGGAAGCGGCGGCCCTCAAGGCCTACAAGAAGGAACTGGGCGAATGCCCCGACGGCTGCGGGGGCTGTAGCTCTTGCAAATAGGCCTCAACAGCTGGCGCCGACCGGCTGGTTGACGTTTCGGCGGCCGCCGCTAGAATCCGCATCCGTGGGCTGACAACCCAATAAGCAGCCTAACAATCGCTGCTTTGTGGGTTTCAAGCCCAAAGCGAATGGATTCGCCCTGCCCGGCAGGAATCTGCCCGGCGGGCATTCATCGGAGCCAGCCCGGCCGTGATCGCCCCGCATGAACACCCCCGCGGAACTGCTGATCGGCGAGTTTTCCCGGACGCTCGACGACCGCTTCAGGCTGTCGCTGCCGCCCGAACTGACCGGCCCGCTGACCGCGTCGGGACAGCGGATGGTGCTCGCCAAGGAGCGGGCCGGATGCCTTTCGCTCTGGCCGGCCGCCATCTGGAAGCCGCGGATCGATGCCGCCGTCGACGTCGTGCGCAGCAAGCTGCAGGCGGGCCTCCTTTCGCAGCGCGTGGGGCAGCTCCAGGACCTCGGACGGCTCTTGTCGACCCGACACAAGGCGGTGACGCTGGCCGAACGCGGCCGGCTCGTGATTCCGGAGGGCTTTCGCGAGTTTCTCGCGGTCGAGCCGGGAGCCGACCTGCTGGTGGTGGGAGCGGCGGTGTGCGTCGAACTCTGGCAGCCGGCCGCGTGGACCGCCTTCGTCACGGCCGAGATGCCGGAGTTTCGCCGCCGGATCGACGAACTGACGGCCTGAAGGGCTGCTCTTACGACGAACTGAACACGAACCGTTTTTGATTTCGGCCATGCCCGGGTGAGAGGAAGCGGTGTATTGCCTGGCGGACACATCCGTTCAGCACACTCGACAACCACGGAGCGGGCCCCACAGCACGGATGCTGCCAAGGGACCTCCCCCGGGCATGGCCTTTATCCCGCTTCGCGAGCCGGTGTTTACGACCGGGCCAGGGGACTGCCGCCGACGGCCACCGGCCAGGTGACCCGGCTGCCGGCGACTGCCGAGGCATAGACGGCGGTCGTCATGTCGAGCACCGTACGCCCTGCATACATGCCCGTCTCCGGCTCGCGATCCTCGAGGATCGCATCGACGAGATCGACGGCGGCCCGCCGCCCCCAGCCGGCCCGCTCGGCGGCCCGATCCACCTCCGGGGCATTCGCGGCCGCCGCCTCGACCCCTTCCGCGCCGATCGGCTTCCACGGGAACTCCTTGTCGACCCGCCACAGCGGCGCTTCGCGGAGATAGGCCTGCGGCACGTGGTCCGGCCAGATCTGGATCGCGCCCTTCGTGCCCAGGACCGTGAGGCCGAAGTTCGGCTGCTTCGCGCCGGCATCGCGGACGCTCGCGAAATAGCCGACCGGCCCATCCGCGAGCCCGAACATCGCACTGATCGAATCGCCTGCGATGAGCCCGATTCCCTCCGGCCCATCCGTGGCATCCGCCTTGGTGATCGGCCGGCCGCCCTGCGTGACGACCGCATCGCACCACTGCGGCCGGCCGCCGAGATCGACCATCATGTCGAGCACGTGGCAGCCGAGCACCACCAGATCCTCGCCGCCGCCACGCCCGTCTTCCTTGCCACGGGCGCGGATCTCGAGCACCTTCCCGATCCGACCCGCCTCGATCAGGTCTCGGGCGGCCGCGTAGGCGGGCGAATGACGATTGACGTAGGCCAGCGAGAGCTTGCTGCCCGATTTCCGGCAGGCGGCGATCACCGCCTCCGCCTCGGCGAGCGTGCGGACAAACGGCTTTTCCATGAAGATTCCCTTCACGCCGGCCGCCGCCGCCGCGATCGCCATTTCGGCGTGGCAGTCGATGTGCCGCATGCAGATGGCGACGATGTCGGGCTTCACCTCGGTGAGCATGGTCTTCCAATCGCGGAAAGCCGACCCCGGCCGCGAGGCGTCGAGCCCGTTCCGCTCGACCGCCTTGGCCAGCCCTTCCGGGGAATCGTCGGCGACCGCCACGAGATCCACCCCCTCGATCCCGACCCACAACTGGTCGATCGCGTGCCCCCAGTCGCCCCGGCCGGTCCTGCCGATCGCCGCCGCCCGCAGCGGTGCCACCGTGAATCGTGCCATCGTCGCCCTCCTTCCTCGGTTCGCTCGTCTCTGTCTCGTCGCTATCTCGGTTCTGTCAGCCGGTCCGTTTCGCCCGCGTCATCGTCGCATCACCTGCTCGGCGCCGTCCAGGAACATCTGGACGGCCGACGCCACGAGCACCATCCCCATCAGCCGCTCGATCGCCGTGATCCCCTTGTCGCCGAGGAACTTGCTCAGCTTCGCGCCCGCCAGCAGGATCGCCGCGGAGGCCAGCCAGGCCAGGGATACCGCCGTGAGCCACTCGGCATGACGGCCCGGAATCCGGCTCGTCATGAGGAGCACCGTCGCCAGCGCCGAAGGACCGGCGATGTAGGGGATGGCCAGCGGCACGACGAAGGGCTCGCCTTCGACATGCTCGCCGAGCGAACCTTGTTCCGCGGGAAAGACCATGCGGATCGCGATCAGGAAGAGCACGATGCCCCCGGCCATGGTCAGCGCCGGCTCCGAGATGCCGAGCACGGACAGCAGCGGCCGGCCGGCATACACGAACCCCACGAGCAGGCCGTAGGCGATCAGCAGCTCGCGGCCCACGACCACGAGCCGTCGATCGGGCTCCACCGGCCGCAGCGCCGACAGAAACAGGGGGATGTTGCCGATCGGATCCATCACGAAGAACAGCAGCATTGCGGCGGAGAAGGCGGTCATGGGTATGATCCTACCATGCCCGGTCACCCCGAAGCCCACGATCACGACCATCATGCCCATGGGCATGATCACGCACATGGCGACTGTCACGGGCACGCCCATGCGCATGGCCACGGTCACGGCCGCGGCATGTCGCCCGATCAACTCGACCGCGCGATGGGAGTGGGCGTCGGCCTCAACACGCTGTTCGTCGTCATCGAGGCGGTCTGCGGCTTCTGGGCCGGATCGCTCGCGCTCGTGGCCGATGCCGGCCACAACGCGGGTGACGTCCTCGGGCTCCTGCTCGCCTGGGGTGCGAGCCGGCTGGCCAGGCGCCCCCCCTCGCGGCGCTACACCTGGGGCCTGCGTCGCACGACCA
>JBIIYN010000215.1:0-6689 GCA_044346795.1 Pirellulales bacterium | reverse complement strand
CTACGATGACCCACCAAGACGAAAGTTCTGCGATCCGCGACCTCGTTGATCTGGCGATGGAGCATGGCCCTGATGCCAAGGCGGCCGCCACCGCGGAAATCCTGCAAGAACGGCCGTTCTTTCAGCCGTTTTGTAGGGCTGCGGGCGTGCTATACTTCCCCGCGGAAGGAAGGCATGGCTTCCGGCTAAATCTAGGCCTATCGTAGGCCGGTTCAGGTTTGGCGGGACAAAAAGTGCTTTTTTCAGCGGTTTGGAGGGTAAGCGAATGGCTAGCGGCGACACTGGAAATGTCGTGCCGGGAAACCGGTTGTGGGTTCGAGTCCCATGCCCTCCGCTTTGACGTCGCCGGGAGCGGCTGACAGTTTTCCCAGCCGTGCCGCGTGCAGACGCGTGTGAACCGGCCCGGTGGGCTCGAGCCCGCGCGACCTGCTCGAATAGAGCACGACTTCGCGGACTGGAAGCGTTCCCTGCGCTTCGTCGGCGAGCCGGGCCACCTCGGCCGCGATCCCCTGCCCCGCCGACCGATCGCGCTGACGTCCGCTAGTCGGGAGGCGTCCCAGCGTGACATGCGGATGAAAGCCGCGTGCCTCGGCCGGGAAGCCCAGCGGCCCCAGGGCCGCGCAGAGCGAAGCCTGCAACTGCGAGAGCGATTCAGTCCCCTGCAAGACGCCCAGCCAGATGGTCCGTGGATTCCGCGTATCGGGAAAAGCTCCCAGGCCGCCAAGCACGATGTCGAAAGGCATCGTCTGCCCGCATGCCTGATCGACCACGCCGGTGATGGCGGGGAGGAGCGACGGCTCGACGTCGTTGCCCAGGAAATGGAGCGTGAGGTGCAGCGAGCCGGGATCGACCCACGTCGCGTCGATCCCGGCCCTCGTCAGCCTGCCGATGATGCGACGGGCCTGGGCCAGTGTTTCGGCCGGGGGATCGACCGCCAGAAACAGCCGCATGCCGGTGCTCATGGCTCTATGGTCGTCTGATTGGCGGATGGATTCCAGCCGTGCCTTGGCCGGGCTGCGGCGACGCCGTCGTGCCGCAGGCAGAGCATCCCCGGAGGCTCGAACCTTGGGCCAGCGGTCTTCGGTGAGAGATGCCCGTCTGCAAACGGTATGGCGATCATGCAGGCGAGGTCCAATCCCTCCCGGAGGGAATGAGCCAGATGGCGATGAAGCCCAAGGCGTAGACGAGGCTGCAGAGCGAGCCCACGCGGGCATAGTCGCCGCCCAGGGCCGTGAAGAGCGAGCCCGCCGCGAGCACTCCCGCCGCCGTGACGAACCGGCCGGCGTTGTAGGCCAGGCCGCTCCCCGCCGCCCGCACCGCGACGGGGAAGACCGACGGCAGGTAGACCGCCAGCCAGCCGAAGAAGAGCGTCGAGACCAGGCCCTGCGCGCAGACGATCGGATGAAATCCCGTCTCGAGCGGCGTTGTGAGGTTGAACATCGCGAGCGTCGCCGCCGTCGCCCCGAGGCTGATCGCCAGATAGCTCGTGCGCGGGCCCAGCCAGCCGGCGAGCAGCGCGCCCACGAAACTTCCGACGAGCGACCCCGAAGCCCACCAGCCCTGCGTGACCGCCTTGTAGGTCGTGTCGGTCGCCCCGGCGACGGCATCGGCCCAGGGGATCATCCACTTGCTCGCCGACCAGGCGCCCACCATCGGGATGCTGGCGATGAGGATCGCGGCCAGCGTGGTGCGACTGAGCCCGGGGCCGAAGAGGGCCGGCCGTGCAGTCGCCGTGCCCTTGGCCCCGCCGCCGCGGCGGGCGAGCCACTGCGGCGATTCGGGGAGCAGTGCGAGCACGGCCAGCCCGAGCACTGCCGGCAGCCCAGCGATCTGGAAGAGCCACCGCCACGAGTCGGGCGTGATCGGCCAGATCCGGCCGCACTGCGAAAGCGCGATGATGCCGACGTTGATGCCGGCCGCCATCACGCCCGATACGGTCGCCTTGCTCGCCGCTGGCCAGCTCTCGGCGACGATCGCGACGCCGTTGGGCCAGACGCCGCCGACGCCGAGCCCCACGAGGAACCGCAGCACGAGCAATTGCCACTGCGAGGTCACGAGGCCGCCGGCCGCGGCGCCGAGCGAATAGAGCAGGATGCTCGCGCCCAAGCCGCGGGTGCGGCCGAAGCGGTCGCCGAACCAGCCGAGCACGATCCCGCCGATCGCGGCCCCGAGCATGAGCGCCGCGGTGTAGCGGGCGAACCAGTCGCCGCCGGCCGAAGGGGTGAACGCCTCGCCCATCAGGCTCTTCGTGACGGAAAGCGATGCCACCGGCATGAGGCCGAGTTCGAACCCGTCGAACACGAGCCCCAGGAACGCCGCCGCGAGCACGGCCACGCGGCCGCGAGGGGAGAGCGGCACGGCGTCGTCCCGAAAGTCGCTCATGGTCCAAGCTCCGTGAGGACCCGTGCGACGATCCTCGCGAGCCGCTCGTCGGGCACGTCGCCGTGGAGGAGGATCGCGTAGCTCAGCCACAGCGACGTTCCCGGCTCGACCGTGACGGGCGGCGGCGGATCCTTGACGCCATAGGCCTTGCGGCCGAAGGCGTTGGCGAGCACGAGGCCGTAGTCGCGGGCGTGGAAGAAGGGCTCGCGGGGGTTGTCGGTGAGATCGATCACGGTCGCGCCCACGCGGCGGCCGTCGATCGTGCCGGAGGCATCGACCCACGCGGCCGCGCGGCCGAAGATGCCCTTCTCGTTCACGCCGCCGTGGCTCGCCAAGTAGCGGCCGCCGCGGGCCGGCGAGAGCGGCGTGGCGACCCGGAGGCCGAAGCCCATCTCTTCGACGTCGCCGAAGACGAGCGGCTTGTCGCTCCCTGGCGTGAGTTCCGCCTCCCAGAGCAGGAGGCGGACCGGCACGCCGTCGATCTCTCGATCCTGGATCGTCACGCTCGACCGCTCGCGGCAGACGACCGGCGCATCGGGCGTGTCGGCGGCCGCGGCGAGATACTCGATCTTGGCCGTGAACCGCGCGGCCCCGTCCACGACGGCCGGCTCGCCATCGAAGCCGGCGAACCGCACGGCCGATTTGTGGCGCCAGGGGTCGGCCTCCGAAAGGTCGCTGAAGCAGAGCCACACGCCCGGGTGCATCGTGGCGTGGTCGTCGGCATCGACGCCGTTCCGCGGCGGGCAGGGCCGCGTGACGATCGTGCCGCCGGGGGCCGCCAGGTCGCGGATCGCAGGCCGCCCCACGGCCGGGTCGGCAAACACGAACGCCGCCACGGGTTCGCCGCCGCCGGCGGTGACCACGAGCCGATCCGCCTCGCGCTTCATGGCGAAGTCGGCGGCAGGGGAGGGTACGGCGGCGAGGATCAGCAGATAGCAGATCAATCCACGAACCAGTGCATTCATCGCAGCGTGACCTCGTAGAGCTGGGCGATGCCGCTTGTGTCACTCGTGAACACGACCCGCGAGCGGTCGGGAGAGAAGGCGGGATGCGGATGGGTGTGCTGCGGGGCGAAGACTTTGACAGGGCCGTCGTCGTAGGGGCAGTGGTCGACGTTCCAGTGGTCGCCGGCGTTGCTCGAACGGCTTTCGGCGAGCGGCACCACGGGCGACCCTAGGTCCGCCGACGGGTCAAAAATAAAAAGGCCGCGGTCGGGGTTCTTCGTGTCGGTGACGCACGAACGGCCGTCGCGGGAGACGCAGGGGTGCCAGGCCGGAAAGTCGGTCACGCGGCGGACGGCCCCGGAATCGACGTCGATCCCGATCATGCCGTGCGGCCAGACCACCGTCACGATCTCGTTGCGGCCGCCGACGGCACTCCGCGGCATCCACATCTCATGCACGACCCACTCTTTCTTGGCGATGTTTCTGGCGTAGGCGAGCCGGTGGCCAGTGCCGTCGCGATTCACCACGTGGATCCGGTCGGTGTAGCGGCCGCCGAACCGGAGCAGCGACGGGTCGTCGGGATGAAACTGCGGGTGGCCGATCGAGTCGTGCTCGCAGGCGGTCGAGACCGCGCCCGTCGCCGTGTCGATCACGTGCAGCCGGGCCACGCCCCCCTGCCCCTCGCCGTATTTCACGGGCACCGCCCACCAGCGGCCGTTGGTCGAAAGCGAGGTCGTGCCCATGGCGTCGCCCACCATGCCCGGCGGGATCATCGGCACGTCGCCGAAGTCGGCGAGGCACTCTTCGCGGAAGCCGTTTCCCGTCGCGACCCGCCAAGCCCTACAGCCGGCGGTGAAATAGACGAAGCAGCCATCCCACGATGGATGCACGCTCCACTCGTTGACGTCGTCGCGGTCGGTGAGCTGCACGAGCCGGCCGGTCGCCCGTTCCTCGACGAAGATCTGCGGTTGGCCCGTGCGGTGCGACACGAACACGAGCCACTCCATGGCATCGTCGTAGGCCGGCAGGTAGTAGAAGGGATGGTGGTGGATCGACGGATGGGTCGTCACCTGCCGAACCGCCGCGCCGGTCGTCGGATCGACGAACGCCGTCGATTCGGCCGGATGCACGCTCCCTTTGCCGGTGCCGAGCGTCATGCTGCCTGCCGTCATGCGATCGCCACCCGCTCGCCGACCGGCCGCCGCCGCTCGAGGAGCGTAAGCGGCGCCGCCGCCGGATCGACCGGGCAGGTGAACCCGATCGCTTGGAGCCCCTGCCTGATCGCCGCGAGCTGCTCTGGTGACAGCGGCCGCATCGGACGACGGAAGACCGGGCTCGGGAATTTCCCCAAGAGCCACTTGGCCGCCTTCATCCGCTGGTGGGCCCCGCAGCCCGGCTCGCCGAAGGCGTAGACGATCCGCGCGAGCGGCGCCACGACGTCGCCCGCCTTCCGCGCCCGGGCGAGGTCGCCGTCGAGCGCCGCATGCACGAGTTCCACCATCAGCTCCGGCACGAAGCCCGCGAAGCCGATGAGCGCGCCATCCGCCCCTTCGAGGAGCGACGCGAGCAAAAACTCGTCATGGCAGGTGGTGATCGAGACGTGGGGCGCGACCGCCTTGAGCTCCTCGTAGTCGTACCGCCAGCGGGCCATGTCGCGGGTGCCCATCTTCACCATCACCACCTCGGGCAGCCGCACCATCTCCTTCATCTCGGCGAGCGTGTAGCCCGCCTTCGTCCAGGCCGGATACTGATGCACGATGATCGACACGCCGCCCCCCGCGGCCACGTCCTCGACGAAGCCCACGGCCGTCGTGCTCGACCGGCCGAACCGCAGCCAGTGGTGCGGCGGCATGAGCAGGATCGCATCCGCGCCGGCCTCGCGGGCCGCGATTGCATGGTCGATCGCTTCCTGGCTTCCCTCGGCCGACACGCCGCTGATCACCTTCACTGTGCGGCCGGTCTTCGCGTTGGCCCGTCTCACGCCTTCGGCGACAAACCGCGTCACCGTCGCCCGCTCCGCCGGAGAAAGCGACATGATCTCGCCGGTGTGGCCGTTGCAGACCACGCCTTCGATCCCCGGCACGCTCGCCACGTCCTCGATCGAGGCCACGAGTCCCTCCTCGTCGATCGACTCGTCGGAGTGGAACGGGCAGAGCGTGGCGGGATAGACGCCGCTCCAGGGGCGGTTCCGCCAGGGGGAGGCGTGGGCGGCGAGCGAGGGGCGAGCGGCGTGGCCGTTGGTGTTGGAGGCGGTCATGGGGTTCTCCTGGGGCGGGGGGATCATGGATGAAACGGGCGGGTGCCTGCCATCATTGGCGGTGTGAGGATCATTGATCTTCGAGCAAAAACCGTCGCAGCCGGTCGGTGTCGAGCGAGCGGGTGACCTGGAAGATGCCGGTCGGGCCCTGGAAGTGCCCGAGGTAGACGTAGATGAACTGCACGCCCAGGTCCTCGGCGATCACGCTGCCCCCGGGGCACATCCCGTCCCGCTCGAGCTTCAAGGCGTTGCCGCGGTCGTGCTCCCGCCCCTCGGTCCGGAGCAGCGTGCCGTCGAACCGCCACTCGCCCGAGCCGGCCAGCAGGGCATCGGGGGCGATGCTCCAGAGGTTGATCGTCATGCAGTTGTCAGCCTCGTGGCCGGGGCCGCCGCCCATCCGGTTGGTGACCACCGCCTCGAACCGCTTCGACACCGGGTTGAACTTCACGTCGGTCGTGTCGCGTTCGCCGGCCAGGATATTCGTTGCTTGCTTCTGGAAGGTCGTCCAGTCGGGGTCGGACCAGTAGTGGTAATAGCCGCGGGCGCCGGGCTTTGGCGTGCCGATGGCTGCGGCCGTTCGTGGCATCAGGATCAGCCGGCCGTCGTGAATCAGGCCGGAGGGCTCCTGGATCGGCTCGTCGAACTGAAACTCCCGCTCCCGCCAGGTCTGCCCGTGGTCCTTCGAGGTCCTTACCAGGAGTTTGTGGTCGGTTGTCGCGCCGAGGGATACGAGCCCCTGCCGGGGGTGCACGAGCAGGTCGGGACCCGCGCCGAAGGTCGGGACGGTGGGGATCTGCGCGGGCAATCCGGCGGCTTCGAGCCGTCTCCACGTCCGGCCATCATCCTCGGAGCGGTACACGCCGTCATCACTGGCGATGACGATTTTCCCGTCGATCACGCCGGCTGAACGCGGGCCGCCGACGCCGATCATGTTGGTCCGCTGCGGCCGGCCGGCGGCGGGGGCGGGGGCCTTGGGCTGCATCGAGAATGGAATGTCGTCGAAGCAGCCATTCTTGAGTCCCTGGGCGGGCACGAACGAGCGGCCGTCGTCGGTCGAACGGGCCACGGCCGTTCGGGCGGCCGACGTGTCTCCCTCCGTGGGCCGG
>JBIIYN010000213.1:0-6698 GCA_044346795.1 Pirellulales bacterium | reverse complement strand
GAGCTGCTCTTTCGGGGCTGGGTGCAGTCGGCGGCCGTCGGTGCCTGGCCCAGCCGCGGCCGGGCGGTGGCAGGCGTGGTGGCGCAGGCCGTCTGTTTCGCGATCTTTCATCTGCTGCCGGAACGCATGCCGCAGACGCTCGCCCTCGGGCTCGTGACCGGTGCGATGACGCTGGCCAGCCGGAGCCTCGTGCCGGCGGTCGCCTGCCATGCGGCCCACAACTCGATGCCGCTGCTGTTGCTCTGGCTGGCCGGCGGGCTGGCCGGGGGGACGACTGGCGGGACGGATCCGGCATCCGCGGCGTCGGCCGCGGCCGCCGCCGCGACCGGGCTGACACTGCCGGCCTGGATGGTGGCGGCGGCGGTGGTGGGCGTGGCGGTCGGCACCGCCATGCTCTGGCTGGCCGTCAGCGGACGGTCTGGGGCGGCCCTGGGCGGCCCGCCGGCGGGACGGTTCCCGGCCCTGCTCCTCGCGGCTGTCGTGGCATGCGCTTGCGGATCGGTTGGCGGCGTCGCGGCGGCCGCCGACGCTCCGCCGCGGCTGCGGGTGGGGGTCGTGCCGATCGCGTCGGTGGTCGCCTGGGAGGGAGACGAGCCCGCCGGCGTGATGATCGATGTTTGGCGCGATCTGGCGAAGCGGATCGGTGTGGAATCGGAGTTCGTCCGGGCGGCCAACTTCCACCGCCTGCTCGAGATGCTGCCCGCGGGCGGTGTGGACGTGGCCTTGGGGCCGCTGGCGATCACGGAGGACCGGGAGCGGCTCTTCGACCTCACGCATCCCGTGTTTCACTCGGGCCTGCGGGTCGCCGTGCGGAAGCGGAGCGAAGCCGGCTTTCTGACGGCGCTCCTGTCGCTCTTTTCGTGGCAGCTGCTGCAATTGCTCGGCACCGTGCTCCTGCTCGTCCTGGCCTCCGGCCATCTGCTCTGGTGGTTCGAGCATCGAGGCAATCCGGAGTCGTTTCCGCGGGCGTATCCCCACGGCGTCTGGGAGGCGATCTGGTGGATCGCCTCCACGGTCGTCGTCGGCGGCTGCGACAACAAGCACGTCGCCAGCGTGCTCGGCCGCGCGATCGCCTTCGCCTGGATGGTGGGTGGCATCGTGCTCCTGGCCGCGTTCACAAGCGTGCTCACCGCCACGCTGACCGCCGCCCAGGTGACCGGCTCCATCCGCGGCCCGAAGGACCTCGCCGGCCGCACGGTCGGCTGCCAGGAGGCGGCGGTGACGGTGACGGTGGTGCGGCAGCGCGGCGGCATGGTGCGGGAGTTCGCCCGGCTCGACGAGGCGCTCGATGCCCTCGCCGCGGGCGCATTGGAGGCGGTGGTCGGCGAAGCCCAGCAGCTGATGTTCCTTCTGAACGAGTCGCGGCACCCCGGGCTCGAACTGGTCGGGCCGATCTTCGAGTCGTTCGACTACGGGCTCGGGCTTCCCGCCGGCAGCCCGTTCCGCGAGCCGCTCAACACGGCGATCCTGCGGATGCGCGAGGACGGCACGCTCGAACGCATCCGCGAGCAGTGGCTGGGACGGCACGACTGAAAAGGTGCCAGCCGCGCATGGCACGCAGTCAGCCGTCTGGCCGGTGCCCGACCGGTAGCGGCGGCGCTCAGCCGGCCGCCGGCCGCACGCTGTCGAGGAGCGCCGTCATGCCGGCCGCCACGCCGCCCGCGTGGCCGAACACGCTCGATCCGGCCACCAGCACCCGGGCGCCGGCCGCCACGGCCCGCGGCGCGGTTTCGGGCGTGATGCCTCCATCCACCTCGAGTTCCACGTGCCGCTCCCGCTGGTCGAGCAGGCGGCGGAGCGTGCGGATCTTGCCCTCCGTCTCGGCGAGGTACTGCTGTCCGCCGAAGCCGGGGTTGACTGTCATCACGAGCACGAGGTCGACCATGTCGAGCACCTCCTCGATCATCCACACGGACGTGGCCGGATTGAGCACCACGCCCGCGGGGAGCCCGAGATCGCGGATCGACTGGATCGTGCGGTGGAGGTGACGGCTGCCCTCGACCTGCACGAGCAGCGAGCTCGCGCCGGCGCGGGCGAACGCGTCGAGGTATCGATCCGGCTCGCTCACCATGAGGTGTGTCTCGAGCGGCAGCCGCGTGACCCGCCGCAGCGCCTCGACCACCAGCGGCCCCATCGAGATGTTGGGGACGAAGTGGCCGTCCATGACGTCCACGTGGATGCGGCTGGCCCCGGCGGCCTCGGCCGCCCGCACCTGGTCGCCCAGGCAGGCGAAGTCGGCGGCCAGGATCGACGGCGCGAGCCGGACGGGAAGCGTGTCAGCCGGCATGGTCACTCCTCTGGAACGGACGGTCCTGCCAGGCCTCCGGGGTCCGCTCCCGCACGTGCTCCGACACCAGGCGGAACGACTCGTCCCCTTCGAGCACCCGGTCGGCCATCTGCAGGAAGAATCCGGTCGCGACGACGCCCGGAATCACGCGAATCGCCCGTTCGAGCGCCACCGGCTCGTCGACCGGCTCCATCCGGCAGTCGAGGATCTGGTTGCCGTTGTCGGTGAGGCCCCGACGGCCGTCGACGCACCAGGGCTCGGGCCCGAGTCCCAGCCGCTCGAGCGCACGCGACACGAACGGTTCGGAGAACGGCGTCACCTCCACCGGCAGCCGCATCGGGCTGCCGTCGGCGAACGGCTCGCCCAGCCGCCCCGCCCGCTTTCCGGGCCCGACGAGGATGACGAAGCGGGCCGCCAGCCGGGCCACCACCATCTCCCGCAGCGCGCAGCGGCCGAAGCCCTTGATGAGGTCGAGGCCCGTCGGCGTGAATTGGTCGGCGCCGTCCACCGCGATGTCGAGCCCGTCGGCGGCATCGGCGGGGTCGAGCAGCGGGATGCCCTGCTCGCGGGCCTGCCGTTCCGCGGCCAGCGAAGTCGGAAAGCCGCGGACGTGGAGGCCGGCCCGGACCCGCGCACCGAGCGTCTCGATGAAGCGGGCTGACGCGCGGCCCGAGCCCAGCCCGACGCGGTCCCCCGGCCGCACCATGTCGGCCGCCTGCTCGAAGACCGTCGTCTGGCTGGATGCGGCCATGGTCGGAGGAAGTCCGGTCCCCGGGAGGCACGGCCACGAGCCCGCGGCGGGATCGCAGGCACGCGTCGCGTGTCAGCGGCCGAGCTGCTTCTTCGCCTCCGCGACGACGTGCTCCTTCGTGAATCCGAAGTGCTTGAGCAGGTCCTTGAGTGGTGCCGACGCGCCGAACGTCGACATGCCGATGACGGCGCCCTCGGCGCCGACGTACTTCGCCCAGCCGAGCGTCGAGCCCATTTCCACGGCGACGCGGGCCTTCACGGCGGCCGGCAGCACCTGCTCGCGGTAGGAGGGGTCGCGGCCGCACTCCTCCTCGAAGAGCTCCCACGACGGCATGCTCACGACCCGGGCCTGGATGCCCTCGGCGGCCAGCGCGTCGCGGGCCTCCATGCACAGCGACACCTCGCTGCCCGAGCCGACGAGGATCACCTGCGGCCTGCCCTGCTGCGCGTCGGCGAGCACGTAGCCCCCCTTGTGCAGCCCGGCGGCGGGCCCACACGTCGTGCGATCGAAGGTCGGCAGCTCCTGGCGGCTGAGGATCAGGCAGACCGGCCGGTGCTTCTGCGGCATGATCCACCGCCAGGCCTCGGCCACCTCGTTGGCGTCGGCCGGACGCAGCACCGTCAGGCCCGGCATGGCGCGAAGCGACGCGAGGTGCTCGATCGGCTGGTGCGTCGGGCCATCCTCGCCGACGCCGAGGCTGTCGTGGGTGAAGATGTAGATCACCGGCAGTTCCATCACGGAGCCCAGCCGCAGCGCCCCGCGGCCGTAGTCGGAGAAGATGAGGAACCCCGAGCCGTACGGCCGCACGCGGGCCAGCGACATGCCGTTGAGGGCGGCGCCCATCGCGTGCTCACGGACTCCGAAGTGCAGGTTGCGGCCCCCGGGGCTCGCGGCCTGGAAATGCCCCGCGCCGTCGAAGCCCAGGAGCGTCTTCGTGGAGGGCGCGAGATCCGCCGCCCCGCCGATCAGCCAGGGGACGTGCTTCGCGACCGCGTTGAGCACCTTGCCCGACGAGTCGCGGCTGGCCGCCGCGGCCTTCTTCGTCTTGCCGGGGTTCTTCGGATCCTCGACGTCGCCCCACGGGAACGTCGGGATGTCCTTGTCCCAGCCGGCGGGCAGGTCCCTCCGCTGCATCAGTTCGATCTCGCGGCCCTGCTCGGGGTGGGCCGCCTTGTAGCGGATGAAAAGGTCGTTCCATGCCTTGCTCGCCGCGGCCCCCTTGCGTCCCACGCCCTGCTCGAACGTGGCGTAGACCTCCGGCGGCACGTGGAACGTCGCCGCGGGGTCGACGCCGTAGAACGCCTTGGCGGCCTTGATGGCGTCCCAGCCCAGCGGCTCGCCATGGGCGGAGTGGTGATCCTGCTTCCCGGGCACGCCCCACGCGATGTGGCTGTCTGCGACGACGAGCGTCGGCCGGCCCTTCGTCTCGCCCGCCTGCTTCATCACGTGCAGCAGCCGTGGCAGGTCGTTGACGTCGGCCACCCGCAGCACGTGCCAGCCGTAGGCGAGGAACCGCGCCCCCACGTCCTCGGTGAAGGCGAGGTCGGTCTCCCCCTCGATCGTGATGCGGTTGCTGTCGTAGATCCAGCAGAGGTTGTCGAGCTGCAGGTGTGCGGCGAGGCTGGCGGCCTCGCTGGCGACGCCCTCCATCATGCAGCCGTCGCCGGCGAGCGCGTAGACGCGGTAGTCGAACAGGTCGTAGCCGGGCCGGTTGTAGCGAGCCGCCAGCCACTTGCCGGCGATCGCCATTCCCACGCTGGTCGCCGCGCCGTTGCCGAGCGGGCCGGTCGTCGTCTCCACGCCCGAGCAGAAACGATATTCGGGATGGCCCGCACACACGCTGCCGAGCTGCCGGAACCGCCTGATGTCGTCGAGCGTCACGGCCGGCGCGTCGACGACCTTCGTCTCGTGCTCGACGGTGCGCACCTTCATGAGGTGAAGGATGCCGTAGAGCAGCATCGAGGCGTGGCCGGCCGAGAGCACGAAGCGGTCGCGATTCGGCCAGATCGGGTCGGCCGGATCGTAGCGCATCACGTCCTGGAACAACGCGTAGACGACCGGGGCGAGCGACACCGGCGTGCCGGGATGCCCCGAGTTGGCGGTCTGCACGGCGTCCATCGCCAGCGTCCGCATCGCGGTGATCGCGGCCAGGGCGGCGTCCCGCGGTGCGGCCTTCTTCGGTTCGATCGTCGTGGCGGACATGCGGCGGCTCCGTGAGGCCATGGCGGGGCGACACGCGGGACGTTCCGCGCGGCAGACAGCTTAGAAGGGTCCGGATGTCCTCTGCAACTCGCCCTACTGTCGCGGCCTCCCGAGCGGGGCACGGACGGCCGGCGGCGGCGCGGCGTGGCTCGGCACCTCCGCGATCGGGCCGCATCCGGCCCGACCAGTCCCGGCGGTGGCTCCTCATGGTCCGCGTTGCACGGCCGACGCTTGAAAAGTGCCATCGGCCGACCTGCACCTTCTTGCCCGACATCGCCCGCGGGCAGGCGGCGAGCGAGGATGCGCTCGCGAAGTCCTTTTTCAGGGCACTCGCGGCTTCGTAGCCAGACCGAGGTTCGCAAACGCGGTTCGCCAGGGCAGATGCCGAATCCCGTCGATCTCGCGATCGACCGGATCGAGCGAGATGCAATAGCCCGTGGAGCCGGGAATATCGGCGAGGAAGGGCAGCAGGTGCCGCGAGTCATGCCGCGTCGTGCGTTCCGACGACTTGATCTCCACGAGTGCGGGAGGCTCGCCGGGCCGCTCGATGACGAGATCGATCTCCACGCCGTCCTTCGTGCGCAGGTGCGAAAAGCGATAGTCGAGCCGGAAGGCGTCGTTGAGCCGAATCATTTCCAGCACGATGAAGTGCTCGAAGGCGCGGCCGAAGGCGAACGTGCCGGGCACGATCTCCTGCCGCAGCGAACGCTCGAGGCTTTTCTGCACGCCAAGATCGAAGAAGTAGAATTTCGCCGACTGCGACTGCCGCTTGCGGACCGACCGGGAAAAAGGCTCGAGAAAGAAGCCCAGCAGCGTGTCCTCCAGGATCTGGAAATACTTCCGCACCGTCTTGTCATCCACGCCGACGTCGCGGGCGATGGCGGATGCGTTCACCGGCTGGCCGCTTGCCTGGGCCGCCACTTCGAGAAACGTGCGGAACGGGTCGAGCCTGTGGACGAGATGTTCGTTCCAGACCTCCTCGCGAAGGTAGGTGCGTCCGTAACTCGTCAGGTAGTCGCGGCGCTGCAAGTCGTCCTCGAATCGAAAGATTTCGGGCAGCGACCCCCAGTTGAGCACGCGTCCGAGATCGAAGGCGTCGCCGAGTTCGAGGAAGGTGAGCGGATGGAGGTTCTGGACGAACGCCCGGCCGGCCAGCAGATTCGCGCCGCCGTGCCGTAGCTTGCGCGCGCTCGAACCGGTGAGCGCGAACTTCGGCGGGGGGAATTCGCGGGATTCGAGCGTGGCATGCACCACATCGAGCAGTCGGGGCGCTTTCTGGATCTCGTCGATGACAATCCAGTCCCACATGCCCGTGCCATCGCGGGAGCGGGCTCTTACCTGCTCGAGCAGCGTGGCTGGATGGCGGCTGTAGCGATCCTCGATCTCGGGGTCGAGAAGATCGATCCAGAGGGCGTTGGCGGTGCCAAGCACGTGGTGCAAAAGGGTCGATTTTCCCGT
>JBIIYN010000023.1:0-20411 GCA_044346795.1 Pirellulales bacterium | reverse complement strand
CACGGTCCTGTTCGCCGGAAAGTCGCTGGGAGCCGCGGCGCTGACCGTGGTCGCGCCGATCGCGATCGGGGCCCTGGCGGTATCGATCCTGCTGGCCGCGGCCATGCTGGTGATGGCACTGGTTCAATGAAGCCGACCGTGCCACACTGATCGGTCCGGGCGGTCCTCGCGGGACTGCCGGGCTTCGGTTGCATCCGTCGATTTTTCCGCCATCAGAGACCCGACTCAGGAAGGATTGCCCCGTGCTGAGAAGTCACACCTGCGGCCAGCTGCGGCCCGAACACCTGGGCGAGACCGTGTCGCTCTGCGGCTGGGTCGATCGTGTCCGCGACCACAAGGGGGTGATCTTCATCGATCTCCGCGACCGCTGGGGCCGCACGCAGGTGGTGGCCGGGCCCGACAGCCCGGCGGGCGTGCTCGCCGCAGCCCGTGCGGTTCGGCCCGAGTGGGTGATCCGCGTGCAGGGAACGGTGGGCGTCCGGCCCGAGGGCACCGCCAATCCCAAGCTCGCCACCGGCGGCATCGAGGTGGCCTGCAACACTCTCGAGGTGCTCAACGAGGCCGAGACGCCCGTCTTCCAGCCGGGGGCGGCCGACCTGCCGGGTGAGGAGGTTCGCCTTGCGCACCGTTGGCTCGACCTGCGGCGGTCCGCGATGCAGGAAAACCTCTTCCTGCGGAGCCGCATGGTGAAGATCATGCGCGACCACTTCGCCGAGTTGGGTTTCATCGACGTGGAGACGCCGATGCTCGGCCGCAGCACGCCGGAGGGCGCCCGCGACTATCTCGTGCCGAGCCGCCTCGACCACGGCTCCTTCTTCGCCCTGCCGCAGTCGCCGCAGCTCTACAAGCAGCTGCTGATGATGTCGGGGTTCGACCGCTACGTGCAGGTGGCGAAGTGCTTTCGCGACGAGGATCTACGGGCCGACCGGCAGCCGGAGTTCACGCAGCTCGACGTGGAGATGTCGTTCGTCGAGGCGGACGACGTGATGGGCGTGATCGAGGGGCTCGTGCAGCGGACGGCCCGCGAGATCCTCGGTCTCGAGTTGAAGCTGCCGCTGCCCCGGCTCTCGTGGGACGAGGCGATGGAGCGGTTCGGGCACGACGCCCCCGACCTCCGCTACGGCCTCGAGATCGTCGACCTGACGGCCATCGCGGGGGAGAGCGATTTCCGCGTGTTTCGCGGAGCGGTGGAGGCCGGCGGCCGGGTCCGCGGCATCCGTGTGCCGGGCGTGGCGGAGCGATTCTCCCGCAAGGACCTCGACACGCTCACGGCGGTGGCGATGGAGGGCGGAGCCAAGGGGCTCGTCTGGCTCAAGGTGGAGCCGACGGCCGGGTGGGCGGGGCCCGTGGCGAAGAACCTGGTCGGGCCCGTGGGCGACCGGCTGCGGGAAAAGCTCGGGGCGGAGCCGGGGGATCTCGTGCTGATCGTGGCCGACTCGTTCGACGTCACCTGCAAGGCCCTGCACATGCTGCGGAAGCGGCTGGGGGCGGAACTGAAGCTCTACGATCCCGCTGCGATGCATTTTTCGTGGGTGGTCGACTTCCCTATGTTCGCCCGTGACACGGAGACCGGCGGCTGGGCGTCGATGCACCATCCGTTCACGGCGCCGCGGCCGGCGGATCTCGACCTCCTGGAGAGCGATCCGGCCGCCTGCCGGGCGGTGGCCTACGATCTGGTGATCAACGGCTCGGAGGCGGGCGGCGGCACGATCCGGATCCACGACGGCGCGACGCAGGAGAAGGTCTTCAAGCTGCTGGGCATTTCGCCGGAGTTGGCCCGCGAGCGGTTCGGCTTCCTGCTCGACGCGCTGCGGAGCGGGGCCCCGCCGCACGGCGGCATCGCGCTGGGGATCGACCGCTGGGTGATGCTCTTTGCGAAGCTCGATTCGATCCGTGACGTGATCGCGTTCCCGAAGACGCAGAAGGCGAGCGACCTGATGACGGGTGCGCCGGGCGGGGTGGATGCCAAGCAGTTGGCGGAGCTCGGCATCCGCGTGGTCGTGCCGCCGCCGAAACCGGAGGCACCGAAACCGGAGTGACGGCCAGGATGGCTTTTTCGACGTTACACTGGCATCGCCGGATGCGATGCCCGTCGACCGTGGCAATCCTTGGCATTGCCACCGGTCGACCGAGTCGAAAAAGGCCAGGATGGCTTTTTCGACGCATATCCAGGGCGACTAGCTCAATTGGTCAGAGCACCTCGTTTACACCGAGGGGGTTGGGGGTTCGAGTCCCTCGTCGCCCATTTTCTTCCCTCGCGATGGATCAGATCGACCCGCTTCATCAGCAAGCCAGTTCAAGAGGCTCTCGCTCGACATTTTGGCCGATCAGAGCTTGCTCTGACAACTCCCGATGTGCTTCGAGAACCAGTTGGACGGCCTCGCGAAGATTCTCGCGAACCTCGTCGAGTTGGCCTGGCCCAGCTTGACTATCGAGTCGCCATCCGTCGGCCTGACAATGCACCCCGACAACTTGCGGATGAGGAGATCTTTCAGCGCAGCGTTGGAAGCTCAAGAGCGTCTCCGTCGGAGGGCTCTTGAAGCGATTCAGACGAAGGGGATGAAGAAGGCTCATGCCGCAATGACCTTCGGGATCTCCCGGCAGGCCGTCAACAACCGGCTGGTGGCGTTCGACAAGGGCGGCGATGCAGCACTGGCTGGAAAGAAGCGGGGACGGCCAAAGGCGAGAACGATTCCCGAGAAGCAGCAGGCAAAGATCGTGCGATCCATCCAGGGCGGGTGCCCGGATCAGCTCAAGTCGCCATTCGCTCTGTGGACTCGGGAGGCAGGTGTCTCACCCATCATTGGCACAGAGGGTCGCGGCGAGACCTGGCCGGTTGTCGGCCGCTGGATCGGCCGATACCGCGGCCGCCGCTGGCGTCGTGGGCTGCCGGCTTGCATCCCGGCTAAATCTGCAATAGCATTGCGTTTGCAGAAGACCGGCGGAAGACCGGCGGCGGGTCACCGGAGTTTTCCGGCGCGGGATTCCACGGTTCACCACAGGGAGCGGTGCATCATGCGGTCGCTCGGTTCGTTCGCAGCGTGGCTGCTGACGCATGATTTCTGCCCGGCGCTCAACCAGTGGGTCTACTGGGTCAAGAAGCCCGTCGCGACACTATCACTCGCGTTCGTGGCGGCGCTCGCGTGTGCCGTGTTCGTCAATGCGGTGGCCTTCATCTCCGCCGCGGCCATTCTGGGCGTGATCCTGCTCGGGTACGGCTGGCCCTCGATCTCGATCCGGGGCCTCACGGCGAGCATGCGGTTTCACGATCGACGGGTGTCGGAGGGAAAGTCGACGCGGGCGACGGTGACGATCCGCAACGCCTGGCCGTGGCCGGTCTGGGGCATCGCCATCACGGGCGACTTCGGTGGTGAGGCGACGGTCGCGCTCGCCCGCGTGGCCGGCTGGTCGCTGACCGAGTTTTCCTGGGAGGTCACGCCCGGTTGCCGGGGTGAATTCCCCCATGCCGCCGTCCACATGACGACCGCGTTTCCCTTCGGGCTTCAGGAGGCGAGCCGCGCGGTGGCCGTCGAACGGAAGCTGCTCGTGTGGCCGGAGATCGTGCCGCTCGACACGCTGCTCGACGCCGCGGAGACGCGGCCGAGCGACGATCACTTTTCGGAGTTGCGGGTCGGCGATTCGGGCGACATGGCCGGCACCCGGCCGTTTCGCAACGGCGATTCGCTGCGGCGGGTGCACTGGGCCCAGACCGCACGCACCGGATCAATGGTCGTATGCGAACGGGAGTCGCCCGTGCTTGCCGCCGTGAGGGTGGTGTTCGACTCCGACCCGGCTACGCATGACGACGCGGGGCCGGCGGGAACGCTCGAATGGTCCATCCGCATCGCGGCGAGCATCTGTGCGGCCTATCACCGCCAGAACGCCCGCGTGGAATGCTGCTTCGGCCACGAGACGATCCTGGTCGCGCCGGGCCCGGAGGGCATCGCTCGGTTCCTCGACCGGCTGGCCCGGTTCCGCACCTGCCACCACGAGGAAAAAAACTGCCAGCACGAGCATGCCGAGCATGCCTGCCGCCGCATTCATCACCACAATTGCGGCGTGTTTCAGGTGACCATCACCACCGCCCGCGGGCTTTTTCAGCGGACGGAGCATCGTCACGTCCATGGCGATCAGCTGTGGATCGTGCTCGATCCGCAGCCGCATCTGGAAGCTCAGGAAGGTCATCCAGACTGCCCGGCCGGATGATGCGGCTCGAATGGCGGCCCGATCCGCGGGAGGAATTCCGCCGCACCTGGAGGAGCAACTGCCGTGCCGGATGACCGCCCCCATGCTGTCGCGGCCCGTCCCGCCACCGCCTGGCTCACGTTCGCGCTCGCGTTTCTCTCCTGCATCTCGGTCGAGATCGCCTTGCGGGGCTTGGAGCGGTCGGAGGACATCGGCGGCTATGCGGTGACGGCCGTCGTGGCCGCCGTCTTCGTGCTCGCCGTCGGCGAACTGCTCCGCCGCCGGTTTCCTTCGGTGGCGGCGACCGGGCGGTCGCGGCTCTCCTGGACCGCCGGTGTGCTCGTGGCAGGGCTCGTGATCGAGGCGATCGTCAGAGAAGCGATCGGCAAGCCCTTCCTGCTCGACGTGGCGATGATCGTGATCTTTCGCAACATCGTGATCGCCCTGGCGGCGGTCGCGCATCACGAGGGGGCGCAGCGACTTTGCAACATGTTCGCCACCTTTCTCGTGGTTTTCGCCTCGGCGAGTGCCAATGCCCTCTGGGTGCAGGGCCTGGTCGTGCTCTTCGCCCTGGTCGGCGTCTGGTGGCTGATGGGATCCCACTGGGAATCGCTGCAGCATCGGCTCGAGGCATCCTCCGACAGGGCGCTGCCGCGGCGGTGGCTCCTGGCCCTGCCGCTTGGATTGCTCTGCGTCCTGCTGTGCGTGCCGGCCGCCAGCCGACAGATCCACGCCCTCGACGGGTTCATGCCGACGTCGGGAGGCCGCAAGGATTTCTCCCCGGCGGCCCGCAGCGGCATCGGCGACGGTGATCAGCTCGTGGCGGGGCTCGACAACATCCGCAGCTTCGCCCCGATCGAGGATGCGCCCTTCATGAGCTCCCACGATCCGACGCTCTACGACGTCTACGACGACATGTACAACGAGCCCGTCGTTCAGAAGAAGCAGTCGCGGGCGATCAGCCTGCCGCCCCAGACGACGGTGAAGCCGGAAGATCATTCGATGGCGAAATCGAGCCGGGCCAGCCGGGAGTTCTCGACCGTGCGGCAGGGCGGCACGGCCGATCGCAGGAAGCGGATCAAGGATCTCGAATCACTCGCGCTCTTCTACGTGTCGGGGCGTGTGCCGTTGCACCTGAAGCTGGAGACCTTCGACCTCTACGACGGCGTCGATTGGATCCCGGAGCGGCTGCCTCCCGATCCGCCGCCGCTCCGCATCGACACCGTTCACGACCGGCCCTGGCTGCGGGTCGGCCGGTCGACCGGCTACGATTTTTTCGCGGCCCCGGAACTGCACGCGATCAAGGTCGTCGACCTCGACACCTGCTGCATCCCGGCGCCGAACGAACTGACGGGCGTGCACATCGACCAGGTAGCCCAGGCCGATTTCTTCCGCTGGGAGCACCCGGGCGTCCTCGCGATCGCCCAGCCGAAGCTGCCCGAACTGCTGACGATCCACCTCCAGTCGCGGCTCGTCGATCCGCGGCTCTTCCCGCGGGCGCGGCCCTATTTCAGCGGGGGGCCGGAGAACTGCCGGCAGTTCGGCGAGGACGAGGGCTCGATGCGGGTGCGGGAACTCGCCGAGTCGTGGGTGGCCGGGCTGCCGATCGGCTGGAAGCAGGTCGAACGGATCGTGGAGCGAGTCCGCGGCCACGGCACGCTCGATGCGGCCGCCGTCGCCGCCGCCGACACCGATCACAGCGTCGACGATTTTCTCTTCGAGACCCGCCGCGGCCCCGACTACCTCTTCGCCGGGGCGGCCGTCTGGGCGCTGCGTTCGCTCGGCTACACGGCCCGCCTCGTGAGCGGCTTTCATGCCGACCCGCGGCGGTACGATCCCCAAGCCGATCACACGCCCGTCATGGCCGCCGACGTGCATTTCTGGGTGGAGGTGCACGCGGGACCCGGGCACTGGATGACGCTCGATCCGACGCCCGGCTACGTCGTGCTCGCCCCACCGCTCTCCCTCGCCGAGCGGCTGCTCGTGCCCGTCCGTGCGGCCGCGCGGGCCGTCGCCCGCAATCCGCTGGCGACGCTGGCGGCCTGCGGAGGCCTGCTACTGCTCGTGCGCACGCGAAAACGGATCGCGGATCTGGTGGACGAGGCCGTCTGGCGGCTCCGGTACCGTGCCGGAGGCCGTGAGGCCGTCGTCGCGCTGGTGCGACTGCTTGAGCGGCGGTCCGCGCGGGCCGGCCTGCCGCGGCCGCGGCATATGACCCCCGCGCGGTGGCTCGACCAGGTCGCAGGGCGGATCTCGGCCGCCGTGCCCGTGGCCGGCCCCCTTGGCGCCGACGGCCGGCGGTTCACGATGCTCGCCGACGAGGCCCTCTATGCACCGGCGTTCGCCGGCCGGGGCATCGACGAGGCCTGCCACTCCGCCCGCGCGGTCTGGTCGTGGCGGCATTTCGCCGCGTTGCATGCGGGGCGTCATGGAGCGGTCCATCGCCTGCGGATGGGGCATGGATGAACTGATTCGTGAATCGCCACCAGGCAGTGAAAGGACATGACGTGACGGTTTCGTTTCTCGACGACAGGAAGGCCGAACTCGAGCGGCTGGAGCAGGTGCGCGACCGGCTCAACGAGGTGCTCAAGGGCAAGCAGGACGTGGTGCAGCAGGTGCTCGTCTGCCTGCTGGCCCGTGGGCACCTGCTGCTCGAGGATCGGCCCGGCCTGGGCAAGACAACCCTCGCCAAGGCGCTCGCCGACGCCGTCGGGGGCCGGTTTGCCCGCGTGCAGTGCACGCCCGACCTCCTGCCCAGCGACATCACCGGCTTCAACATCTTCGACCAGAAGACACGGGAATTCGAGTTTCGCCGCGGGCCGGTCTTCTCCGACATTCTCCTGGCCGACGAGATCAACCGGGCCACGCCGCGCACGCAGAGCGCCCTCCTCGAGGCGATGGCCGAGCGGCAGGTCACGGTCGATGCCGAGCGGTTCGAGCTGCCCGGCACGTTCTTCGTGATCGCCACGCAGAATCCGCACGAGCAGCACGGCACCTATCCGCTTCCGGAGGCGCAACTCGACCGCTTCGCGATGAAGCTCGAAATCGGCTATCCGCATCGCGACGACGAGCGGGCCATGTTGGCGGCGGCGGTGGGCGCGGGCGATGGCGGCCGGGGCGACGTTGGCGGCCCGGTGCTCGACGGCGACCAGCTGGCGGCGATGCAGGCCGCGGTGGCTGCGACGCCGGTGGCTCCCGCGGTGCAGGACTATCTCGTGAGGCTCGCCGAGGCGACCCGCAGCCACCGTGACATCGCCTTGGGCGTGAGCCCACGCGGCCTGCTCACCTGGCAGCGGGCCGCGCAGGCGTGGGCGTATCTGGCCGGCCGCCGGTATGTCACGCCCGACGACGTGCAGCGGGTAGCGTTGCCCGTGCTGGCTGTGCGGCTCGGCATCGAGCGGGCCGACGCGGCGGGCATCATCGCGAGGCTCCTGGAAGGGGTGGAGGCACCGGCATGATCCGGAGATTGCGATTCGAGCCGATCGGACTCGCTCTGGCGTGGGGCGTGTGTGCGGTCGCGGTCGCGACGGGCTGCGCGGGGCCCGCCGGCGACCACGCGGAGGAAGCCCACGCTGTGCCGGCGCACCACCCGCGGACGTTTCGCAGGGCCGTCGCGGAGATCGGTCGGCGGGGCGCCACGCTGTCGAACAGCGGCCTCGACGCGGGGATCCGCGACCGGGAGCGGCTCGAGCTGCTCGACATCGTGCGATGGCTGCCGGAGCTGGCGGCCGACACGGATCTCGGCCGGCGGGATTGGGAGCTGGTGCGTGACGCCGCCCGCGACCTTGCCGACGGTGTCGAGCGCAGCTCGGGGAGCGGGGCCGCGGGGGCGGATCTCACCGGCGTCCTGGAACAGGCGATGAAGACGCTGACCGAGGCCGACGCGGCGCTCCCGCCGGACGTCGCCGTGGAGGAGAGGACATGATCGAGCTAGCCTGCGGGGCCGTGCTGCGGATGGTCCAGGCGTTCGTGCAGGGCGCCCCCTTCATCTTCACCGGCCTGTGCATCACGGGCATGCTGAGCCGGCTGATGGGACATGCCGATACGAAGCGGCTGTTCGGCTCCAACAGCATCGCGTCGCTCGCGCAATCGTGGTTCATCGGCATGCTGCTGCCGGGCTGCTCGCTCGGCGTGATCCCGATCTGCCGGCAGCTGCGGGCCAGCGGCATCGCCATCGGCACGATCTTCGCGTTCGCCCTGTCGAGCCCGCTCTTCGACCCGCTGTCGCTGCTCTACGGCCTCACGCTCTCCAAGCCGTTCACCATCCTCGCGTTCGCCTGCTGCTCGTTCGTGGTGGTGACGGTCTCCGGCGCGATCTTCGACTGGCTCTATCCCGACACGGAGCTGGCTCTGCCGGAGCCCCCCGCGCCGCCGCACGGGATCAAGCGGATCATGGCGATCGTGGTCGAGATGGCCCGCGAGACGGTCGGCCCCACGGCCGGCCTGATCGGCATCGGCATTCTCGGCGTCGGCCTGCTGGCGGTCATCCTGCCGGCGGGCTCGCTGCAGCAGAGCATGGCGCACGACAACCCCTGGTCGCCGCTGCTCATGACCGGGGTGGCGATTCCGGCCTATGCGACCCCGATGACGGCGATGGGGCAGCTGGGCTCGATGTTTCAACACGGCAACTCGATCGGGGCGGCCTTCATCCTGCTGACGTTCGGCGCCGGCATGAATCTCGGGCTCATGGCGTGGATGTGGCGGAACTACGGTCTTCGAAAGCTGGCGGTGTGGTTCGGGCTGATGCTCCTCGTGGTGGTGGGCCTGTCCTACGGCATCGAGCGGCCGCTCTATCCCCACGACGTCGAACCCGCCGGGCACACCCATGCCTTCGACCGTTACTGTGCGCCGTTCATCGCCGGCTCGCCGCCGTCCGGCGGGTATCTTTCCGAGATCGTCCGCAAGGTTCGGCTCGAGACGCAGCCCCACGAATGGTTCGGTGTCGCGGCACTGGCGACGCTGGCGGCGATCGGGGGGCTCCTGCGGCTCGTCGATCCGGCGCGGCGGCTCGACGCCTGGCTGGTGCGCCACCCTCCATCCGACAACACGCGGCGGACGTCGCGGCTCGACATGGATGTGCCGGGGCCCGTGCTCGCCGTCGTCGGGCTCTTGGGAATCGTGGCGATGAGCGTCGCGGGCTGCTATGCCTACTACCCCGAGCCCACCGAAGTGCTCGATGAGCTTTCGATCGCGAGCACGGAGGTGGCGTCGGCGGCGATCAGCGGCAACCGGGAGCATGCGTTGCACTGGATTCCCGTCTGCGAGGGCTGGAATCGCCGGCTCGTCGTGGGCACCTACCTGCGGCGATGGCGGGTGAGCGACTACCACCTCATGAAGGCGCGGCTGTTCGAAGATCGGCTCGAGGAACTCGAGCACGCCGTCGAGGATGGGGATCCGCCCGAAGAGGTCAGGGAGCATGCCCTGGCGGCTTCGCGGGCCTTCCGGTTCCTGTCGATGGCCTACCGCTCGGAGCCGCTCGACTGACACCCGTTCCACCTTGGGCCGAGCGGGTGATCTGCGGCCGGTGGCCGGCCGCCTCGTTTCCGGGTATCGTGCAGTCATGCAGAGGACGCATGATTTCGCCGTCGCGGCAGCCGTATGGCTCGCAGTCGGGTGTGTGGCCGGGGTCACCCGGGCCGACGACCCGCGGCGAGTGCATTCGCTCTTTCCGAGCGAACTGGTCGAATTCGGGCCCGCGTCGCGCGATCCGCTGCTGGCGGGCGGCGGCCCCGGGGCGTGGGACCGCGACCTGCGCGAGCGCGGCTGGATCATGCGGGAGGGAGGCTGCTGGCATCTCTGGTACACCGGCTCGAATCCGGAACTCGATCCGGGCCGGACCGCGGTCCGCCGGCTCGGCTATGCGACGAGCGCGGACGGGCTGAACTGGACCCGTGCGGCCGCCAACCCGCTCGTCAAAGACGCCTGGGTCGAGGACGTTTGCGTGGTCGAACAGGGGGGCTGTTACCGGATGTTCGCCGAGGGCGAACAGGACGTCGCCCACCTGCTCACGTCGGTCGACCGCGTGCATTGGCGTCGCCACGGGCCGCTCGACATCCGGATGGTGGACGGCCGGCCGATTCCCGCCGGCCCACGGGGCACGCCTGCCGTCTGGTTCGAGCGCGGCGTCTGGCATCTCTTTTACGAGCGGATGGATCGGGGCGTCTGGCTGGCGACGTCGCGCGATCTCGAGACGTTTACGAACGTCAGTGACGAGCCGGTGCTCGCCTGCGGCCCGGAACCCTACGACGCCCAGAAGATCGCGGTGGACCAGATCGTGCGGTATGGGGGCCGCTACTACGCGTATTACCACGCGTGCGCCCTCGAGCAGGGGGGCGAGTGGAGCACCTGCATCGCCACCAGCGACGACCTCGTGCACTGGGTGAAATACGGCGGCAATCCGGTGCTGCCGGTCGACCCCGAGCATCCGAACCGGTCGAGCGGCATGCTCGTGCCCGACGGCAGCCGCCACCGGCTCTACACGACGCACCCGGACGTGCGGGTGCGGTTCTCGGTGCAGCCCGTGGCCGGCCGCTAGGGTGCATCACTCTTTGGTGCAGCACCGGTTTCGGGGCGGCAACAGTCTCGTCGCGTAGGCAGGATAGCCCAAAGCTCCTCGAGCTGCCGCCGACCCCTTCGCCTCCGTCTTCTGATTCGCCAAGGCATCACGAGAGCCATTGCGAATATTCTCTCGTATCGGCTCAAAACTTCTGGATCGCGTCGAAGCCGAGCATGGTCTGGTTCGTGCTCACGCCGTCGTTGAACGGACGGACGGCGCTCGAGCCGCTGAAGAAATCCCAGCGGAAGGCGGGCCGCACGAGCGTGTTGGCGGTGGGCACCCAGTTCGGGCCGAGCGTGAGCGAGAAGTAGTTGCCCGGCAGCGGCACGTGGTTGGGATTGCCCGGGCGGTTCAGGCCCACGCGGGTGCCGTCGATGTCGTCGAACCATTCGAAGCGGGCTCCCCACTTCCAGGTCTTGCTCGCCGACCAGTAGAGATACTGGTCGATGCCGGTCCAGATGGCGGTGCTGCCGTCGACGAGTCCGTTGGCCTGGGCGCCGTACCACTGGTGGAAGACGTATTCGAGCCGGCTGGAGGGACGGGCCTCGAAGATGAGGCTGTAGCGGGTGCGGTTGGCCGAAACCGGCAGCGGCTGCGGCTGGAAGAGCGGCGAGAAGTCGTTGCCCTCGTCGCCCGAGATGATCGCGAACTGCACCGCCCGCGAGTTGTCGTCGTTCTTGAGCCTGACGCGGCCGAGGAAGTTGGCCTTGCTGTATGGTGAGGCGAGACCATTCCAGCCGTTCACGAGGCCACCGTTGATCTCGAGGTTGTCGGTGGCCCGCCAGTTGACGAGCCCGCCCCAGTGGGTGAAGGGGCCGGCGAACTGGTAGCTGTATGCCTTCATGGAGAAGAAGTTGCCCACGGCCGGCACCCCTTCGTAGCCCACGAGCGAGTAGAAGTGGCCGAGCTTCACGTTGAGATCCTGGCTGCCGACCTCACCGTAGAGCTGCGGGATCGCGAGGCCGTAGTACTCGCCGCTGTTCCAGTCGCGCGGGCCGGGGTTCGTCTCCCAACCCAGCGACATCGCATTCGGAAAATCCTCGCCGTAGAGCAGGTCGACCCGGCTGCCGACGCCGAACGTGCCGTCAGCGGGCAGGGTGCGCTCGCCGATCAAGTAGACCTGGTTCATCATCGGCTCGTTCGCCCGGTCGACGGCGTTGTAGGGGCCGTTGAACTTGCTGGCGGGGTTGGCGAAGTTGCCCACGAACCCGCCGTCGAGCCAACCGTACACGCCGGCGCGATCGGGCGTACCGAAGAGATACCAGTCCTGGCCAGACGGGATGATGCCGCTCATCACCTCGTCGACGAGCACCGGGTTGAACCGCTCGAAGCTGCCGACGCTGCCCGGCCGGCCGACGAAGTCCTGCTCCTGGCCGCGGGCGACCGCACAGCATGCCAGGCAAATCGATCCTGCGAACAATCGCGTCCACACCGATCCGCTCTTCCGCATGGCAGCTCCGTCGCCGTGCCGGAGGCCCGTTCGTCGAGGCGACTCCGCGCGCCCCGCATCGACCGACCTCCGGATTCCCGCGGCGGCAGGAGAAATCGGCACGCGCGGGGCCACGGAATCCGCGGACGCAGAAGACGCAGGCAGCATTGCCGGCAGCTTCCGCGGACTGCGCCGTTTGCCGGGAATGGCTGTATTTGCCCAGTGTGCCGCCTGACGCCGGCCGCCGGGGCATAAAGTCGGAAAAGGTCCAGCGCACGTCCGTTCGCGGGCCGCGGCGTGGATCGAACCGTGGGACGCGGTGCGTCAGGGGCCCGGCAGCGGCCCCTTGTTCGTGAGCTTCGCGCGGCAGAGGTGGGAGTCGGCCGTCATGTAGAGCGTGCGGCCGTCGCCGCCGAATGCACAGTTGGCCGTCGCCTGCCCGGTCAGAAAAGTGCCCAGGTGCGTGCCGTCGGGTGAGAAGACCAGCACGCCGCCCGGGCCGGTCGCGAACACGTTGCCCGCCAGATCGACCTTCAGCCCGTCGGGGAGGCCCTTCTTCCGTGCTTTGAAGAGCGTCGTGCCGTCGAAAAACGTCCGCCCCTCGTCGAGGGTGCCGTCGGGCTTGACGTTGAATACCTTCCAGAGCGGCGACTGCGGATCGGACTGGGCGACGTAGAGCCGCTTCTCGTCGGGGGAGAGGCAGATGCCGTTGGGCCGCGTCATCGTGTCGCAGACGAGCGTCACCGTGCCGTCGGGAGTCACCCGGTAGACGCCGCAGAAGTCGAGCTCCCGGCGCTCGTCGTCCCAGCCCTTGGGAAGGCCGTAGGGCGGGTCGGTGAAGTAGATCGCCCCCGAGGAGTGCACCGTGCAGTCGTTGGGGCTGTTGAACCGCTTGCCACGGTAGTTGTCGGCCACCGTCCGCTTCCCGCCGCCGGGCGTGAGTCGGCTCACCCGCCGGTCACCATGTTCGCAGGAGATCAGGTGACCCTGCCGGTCGAGCGAGAGGCCGTTGCTGCCACGTTCGCTGCCGTAGGCGGTGGGACCGGTGAACCCGGCCGGTTCGAGGAACACGCTCAATCCCTCGCCGTCCTTGAACCGCATCACGCGGTTCCGCGGAATGTCGCTGAAGAGCACGGCCTGCTCGCCCTTGAGCCACACCGGCCCCTCGGCCCAGATGAAGCCGCTCGCCAGCACCTCGATCACGGAGTCGCGGGGCACGAGCGAGTCGAACCGCGGATCGAGCCGCTCGATCGAGCCGAGCGTGGGGAGCAGGTCGGGTGGGGCTCCCTCCTCGCCGCAGGCGACAGCCGAGGCGACGGCGAGCAGGCACGCAAGTGCGGATCGGTGCAGTGAATTCATGGAACCGGAGCCTCCGGGCGAGGGAAAGAAAGACCACCCTGTCGACGGATTGCACAATCGTAATGCGACGCCCGTCCATCGGCAACGGTTGCCGGGCCCGGCCGCGCGGTGCGACCGGCCGGACGTCACGACAAGCTTACGGTCACCGTCTTCGTTTCCAGGTAGGGGTCGAGCCCGCGTTCGCCGAGTTCGCGACCGAAGCCCGACTGCTTGAAGCCGCCGAACGGTGCCGCGGCGTCGAAGACGTCGTAGCAGTTGACCCACACCGTGCCGGCCCGCAGCCGCCGGGCGACCTCGTGCGCCCGGGCCACGTCTCGGGTCCAGACGGCGGCGGCGAGCCCGAAGCTGGTGGCGTTGGCCCGGCGGATCAGTTCCTCCATGTCGGAGAACCTGAGCACCGAGAGCACCGGGCCGAAGATCTCCTCCCGGGCGATCGCCATCTCGTCCCTGACGTCGGTGAACACCGTCGGCTCGATGAAGAAGCCACGGTCGCCCACCCGCTTCCCGCCGGTCGCGCACGTGGCGCCCTCGCGCTTGCCGCTCTCGATGTAGCCCATGATCTTGTCGAACTGCGCCTTGTCCACCTGCGGCCCCTGCTGCGTGGCCGGGTCGAAGGGATCGCCCACCTTCCGCCGGCGGCTCATCTCCACCACCCGCTCCACGAATGCGCAGTGGATCCTGTCCTCCACGAAGAGCCGCGAGCCGGCGCAGCAGCACTGCCCCTGGTTCAGGTAGATGCCCACGTGGGCGCCCGCCGCCGCCGCGTCGAGGTCGGCGTCGGCGAACACGATGTTGGGGCTCTTGCCGCCGAGTTCGAACGTGAGCCGCTTCAGCTGGTCGGCGGCCTGTCGCATGATGATCTGCGCCGTCTCGCCCGAGCCGGTGAACGCCACCTTGTCGACCCCGGGGTGCTTCACGATCGCCGCGCCGGCGGTGGGGCCGAATCCGGGCACCACGTTGATCACGCCGTCGGGAATGCCCGCCTTCTGGGCCAGCCGCGCGAGCCGCAGGCAGGTGAGCGGCGTCTGCTCGGCGGGCTTCATCACGATCGTGCAGCCGGCGGCGAGGGCCGGCCCCCACTTCCAGGCCACCATCAGGATCGGGAAGTTCCAGGGGATCACCTGCCCCGCCACGCCCACGGGCTCGCGCCGCGTGTAGCAGAAGTAGTTGCCGTTGATCGGGATCGTCTGGCCGTGGATCTTGTCGGCCCAGCCGGCGTAATACCGCAGGCAGTCGAGCGCGAGGGGGATGTCGCCCGTCCTCGCGTCCGCCACCGGCTTGCCGTTGTCGAGCGACTCGAGGGCGGCGAGTTCGTCGATCTCGGCCTCGATGAGATCCGCGAGCCGCAGCATGATCCGGCCCCGCTCGCGGGCGTCCATCCGGGGCCACGGCCCCTCGTCGAAGGCCGCGCGGGCCGCCCGTACGGCCGCGTCCACGTCGGCGGCGTCGCCCTCGGCGACCTGTGCGATCACCTCCTCCGTGGCGGGATTGAAGGTGGCGAACGTCCGGCCGCTTCTCGCAGGCACCCACTGCCCGTCGATGAAGAGCTGCGTCTGACGGATCGGGGGAATCGCTGGCTTCCGATGGGCGACGGCGGTGGCCATGAGAAATTCTCCGGAAACGGTGTCGGGGGGAATGCGCATCGGGGATGCAGAACCGGCCCCGACCAGCGCAAGTTTACATCGTTTCTCCACTTCCGTTGCCCATCCACGGCGGTGCCGCACGTCGTCGGCGCGACCGCTTCTTCGTGGGCACGAGGTGATGCTTGGCAGCTTTATGCACATTGGTTACATATTTATGCATGAGGACAACGCTCGACATCGACGACCGGCTGCTTGCAGCGGCTCGCCGCCGCGCCGCGGAAAAAGGAACGACGCTCACCGCGTTTGTGGAACACGCCTTGGCCGCGACCCTGGCCGGTCGTCCGTCGCACGACAAACCCTACGCCCTGCGGTGGAAAACCCACGCGGGACGGATGCTGCCCGGCGTGGACGTGACCGATCGGGATCGCCTCTTCGAGCGGATGGAAGGGCGGTCGTGATCGCGGTCGATACCAACATCCTCGTCTATGCCGATTGCGAAGAGTCGGCTCTGCACGCCGCCGCCCTGCAGGCGGTGCGGCGGCTCGCGGAAGGGGATGAAGCCTGGGCGATCCCCGTGTTTTGCGTCGGGGAGTTTCTCCGCGTGGTTTCCCACGATCGCCTCTTCGATCCACCGACGCCGGTCGTGGAAGCGGTGGATTCCGTGGATTCGTTGCTCGCGAGTCCGTCATCGAGGCTGCTCACGCCCGGTGACCGCTACCTGCCTCTGCTTCGGAATCTGATCGCGGAATCGAACGTGCAGGGCAACCTGATCTACGACCCCCAGATCGCCGCGGTCTGCCTCGAACACGGGGCGACGGTGCTGCTCACCGAAGATCGGGACTTCGCGCGATTTCGGAGCCTGAAACCGCTGACGCTCCGGACGTTCCTGAATCGGTGAGCCAATTCCGCGGCTGCGCGTGAGCCGATTCGTTTCGAACGTGAATCATTTGGCGCTTGCCGGCGGGCTCGTGGTCGCCTCCATGAGCATGCGGGTGACGGGCGCCGCGCGCGTGGGGCTCGTGCTCGATCAGGCTCGCGAGATCCCGCGGGCGATGCCCCCGGCTGAAGACTTCGCCGGCGGCCTACCGCGCCGCCCACCGGCCGCGTCGACGCCGGGTCAGGGCTTCGACGTCAGAAACTTGACGAGCGCGAGAAACTCGTCCTCCGGCAGGGCCTCGAGGATGCCCGCAGGCATGAGCGACCGGGCAGAGGTGGTCCGCTCCTCGACCTCCTTCCGCGGCACCGTCACCGGCCCCTCCGGCGTGCGGAGCACGAGCGACTCGGGCGTCTCCTCGGCGATGATGCCGCTGATCGACCGGCCGTTGTCGGTGATCACCGTGGTCAGCTGGTAATCCGGGCCCACCACGGCGTCGGGATCGACGAGGTTCTCCACGAAATAGTCGGGGCCGTTCATCCAGGCGCCCGTCAGATTCGGCCCGAGCCGCCCCCCCACGTCGCCGTGCATGTGGCAGTTCGCGCAGGCCTTGTTGAACACCGCGCGGCCACGGCCACGGTCGAGCGACCACTGCGGCGCCTCGGCCCACAGCTTCTTCAGCCGGTTCATCGTCGCCTTGGCCGCCGCCGGTGATTCGTTCACCCTGCCATACACGCGGTCGATCGCGGCGCGGAGTTCGGCATCGTCGAGCCCGCGGAGCTGCCGTAGCGCCGCGGCGGCGATGTCGTCCTTCGGAAACCGCTTCGCCTCGATCGCCTCCACCAAGGCCCTCGCGAAGGCCGGCCTGCTCGCGAGCGTCGCGATCACGGCCCCGCGGTCCTTGTCGCCGAGCGATGGATAGGCCGCGAGCAGCTTCACCGCCACGGCGGCGTCGGTCGACCGGCTCGCCAGCGGCAGGGCGTCGCTGCGAAACTCGGGCTCGTCGAGCAGGGCCACGAAGATCGGCACCGCTTCCTTGTCGTCGACCCGCTTGAGCATCGCGAAGGCTTCCCGGCGGGCCGCGGGAGCGGCGGTGCGATCGGCGAGCGTGGCCCGCAGCGCGGCGAGCACCTGCGCGTCGCCGAACACGGCCGAGAGCCGCCGGGCTTTTTCCTGCGCGGCCCCGTCGCCAAATCGCGCGACGACCGCCTGCCAGCCCTCGGGAGCGGGCACGGCGCCGGAGTTCACGACCGCGAAGTCGAGAAGCTCGAGCAGCCGCGTCGCCTGCGCCGGCGGCTCCTTCGCGATCGCGGCGACGAGCAACCGCCGCCCCTCGGGCAAGCGGCCGAGATACCAGTGGATCGAGTCGGCCAGCGGCCCGATCGGCGTGGCCGAGGCGAGCGTTGCGGCCCGCGGCAGATCAGCCTCCACGAGCGGCGCGATGCCGGTCCAGATGAGCTTCGGCAGGAAGCGGTCGTTCGCATCCTCGCCGTGCATGGCGAGCGCGGCAGCGATCTTCCAGCGGTCGGCCGGCGGCAGCGTGGGAAGCGCCGAGGCGAGCGACCGCCGGACGAGCGACGAGGGATCCTGCTCGGCCGCCGCCAGCAGGGCCGCCGTCGGGATCCGCGGCGTGCCCGCCGCCTCGGTGGCAAGCGTGACGGCCCAGCCGCGGACGCGGTCGTCGGCGTGCGCGAAGGCCCGGGCGAGGCCCGCGTCGTCGAGGCCGCCCGTCACGTGGAGCGTCCAGAGGCCGCGAAGCGCCGTCACGGCAGCGGGTGAGGAGGCCATCGTGCGAAGCGGCTCGACCGCGGCTCGGTCGAGTGTGCCACTCGCGGCCCGCTCCTGCAGCAGCCGGCGGGCCGTGCGGACGAACCATTCATTGCGGTGCGTGTGCAGGGCCACGAGTTCCGCGTCGGTCTTCTTGGAGAGATTCGCGCCGACGGGCCTGAACGTTTCCGCCCATGCCACCCGGTAGAGCCGGCCGTTGGTGCGATCCCAGATCTCTGTGGCGGGATTGTGGCAGTGCTGCCGGTCGCTCCAGTCGATCGCGTAGACGGCGCCGTCGGGGCCATATTGCAGATCGACCGCGACGTAGGTGTCGTCCGGCGCGTGAAGGATGTCGTAGCCCGCATGAAACACCTCGTAGCCGCTCCCTTGGCGGACGGCCTCCTGGTGGTTCATCTGCCGCCCGTGGAGGTTGTGGGTGAAGATCCGGTCGCGGTAGATCTCCGGCCAGTTGTCACCGAGATAGACCATCGTGCCGACGTGCGAATGGCCGCCGTAGACGGCATCGGTGCCCTTCTTGCCGGCGCCCCCCTCGCCGCTGTCGTACCGCGCGGCCGCGGGCAGGTAGTTTTTGAGCACGGGGGCGAAGGCGGGGGAATCGCGGCAGATGAACGCCGGAAAGCCGTTGTTGGCCTGGTTCCAGTAGATGCCGTTGCGGAGGATGTGCGTGGTGCCGCCGCCGCCAAAGAAACTGCGGCAGTGCGTCATGAAGGCGTCGCCCACGCTCGAGAAGTCGATGCCCCACTGGTTGCTGCCGCCGTGGGCGAAGATCTCGAACTGCTTTTTCACGGGATGATACCGCCAGATGCCGGCGGCGATACGTTGCCTTTGCTCGGGCGGCGTGCCCGGCGGGCCGACGTTGGACAAAGTAAAGACGCCGTGGCAGCCGTAGAGCCAGCCGTCGGGGCCCCAGGTGAAGCTGTTGAGCGTCTCGTGCGTGTCTTGATAGCCCCAGCCATCGAGCAGGATTTCCGGTTCGCCGTCGGGCACGTCGTCGCCGTCGCGGTCAGGAATGAAAAGCAGGTGCGGCGCCGCGCCGACATACACACCCCCGAAGCCCAGTTCGATGCCGCTCACGAGGTTGAGACCCTCCTTGAAGACCTTTCGCGACTCGAACGAGCCGTCGCCGTCGCCGTCGGCGAGGATCACGATCCGGTCGAGCCCCTGGCCTTCCGGCCGCTTGGTCGGATAGCTGTGCCCCTCGACGACCCACAGCCGGCCGCGGGGATCGATGGCAAAAGCGATCGGCTGGTGGATGTCGGGCTCGGCGGCGACCAAGTCCACGCGGAACCCCGGCGTGACCTTCATGCCGGCGACGGTCGCCGCCGCCTTCTCGTTGGTCGCGGCCGCATGGGGGCCGCTCGGCCCGGCTGGCGGGTTGGCGACCGTGTGCCAGAGCACCGGGCTCGACTGGTCGCGGCCCGGCTTTGCATTTGCAGGAGCGGCGGCCTTTGCCGGATCGGGTCCGGCGCCCGCGGTCGTGCCGAGGTCGGTCAGGCGGATGTCGCGAAACTGCAGTTTCGCGGGGCCGGGGCCCGAGTGCAGTTGCAGCGCGAGCCGGCCCGAAAACTCCGCATCCTTGGCATCGCGATCGTCAAGCACGGCGGCGAGCGTGTCGTTGATCCACACCGTGACGTGCGACGCGGTGGCCCGGATGCGGTAGCGGTTCCAGTCGCCGGGCCGCACGACCCCGCGGATGGCGTCGGGAGCGGCGAAGATGTCGGACCAGATCCGGCCGTCCGGGGCGATCGCCTTCCGTTCGCCCCGCTCCAACAGCAGCCCGCGGCCGTGCTCGTCGTAGATCCGGCCGAGCCACATCTTCCCGTCGTCGAGGTCGGCCTGATAGCCCTTGGCGTGGCCGTCGGGCAGCCGCTCGCTGCGATATTGGATCCCTGAGTTGGCCGACGGATTCCCTTCGATCCGGTATTCGAGCGTGAGATCGAAGTCGCCGACGGTGCCCTCCCACCACAGAAACTCGTTGTGGCCGAGTTTCTGCCCCGCGGGAATCTCGCCCGTGATCGCGGCATCCTCGACCCGCCAGCGGTCGGCGGCGCCGCTCCAGTCCGCCAGCGATCTGCCGTCGAAGATGGGCCGCGGCTCGGCGGCCCGGGCGGGGAACTCTAGCGCAAGGAGGGCGATCGTGAGAAAAAGCACCCGAGACGACGGCGAAGGGCAATGGCCTGGCATGCGGCACTCCTGCTTTCCAGGGCTGATGATTCGCGGCACGGCGTGGCGTGCTCGCGAAACCTAGAGCGTGGCCGCCCCGCGGCCGGCCGTCCATGAGATTTTTCACGGCACGCTTGTGATTTCGCGCAGCGGCCGCGGCGCGGGCGTCAGACGATGCCCGGGAGCCGTTCCGACGAGTCGCCGAAGCTGTCGAGTTCGAGACCGCCCCAGTCCATCATGTGGAGGAACAGGCTGCACATCCGCCGGTTGGGCGCCTCCAGGTAATCGAGCGACCGGCCGCCCTTGAGCCTGCCGCCGGCCCCGCCGAGGAGCAGTACTGGCAGCTGCTTTGAGTCGTGGTTGCCGTGCAGCATGCTCGAGCAGTGCATGATCGCCGTGTTGTCGAGCAGCGTGCGATCGCCCTCCTGCACCTCGGCCATCTTTCCGCAGAGGTAGGCCAGCTGCGACATGAAG
>JBIIYN010000212.1:0-6712 GCA_044346795.1 Pirellulales bacterium | reverse complement strand
GGCAATGCCGCCCGGGCCGAGGAGAGCTCGAGCGCCGCGGCCGAACTCAACAGCCAGGCCCACCTGATGCAGGAGACGGTGGAGTATCTCCGCTCGCTCGTGGCGGCGGGCACGGGCCGTGGCGGCCGCCCGCAGGCCGCTCCCCTGCCCCGCTTCGACGTGGCCGGAAGTGCTACGATCAAGGCTCCGGGCAAGGATGGAAAGAAGGCTGCGACGCCGTCGCTGCAGAGGCCCGCTGCGGCCCGGCAGTCGTTGCCGGCGCCGGCGACCGTGCAGATTCCGATGCCGGGCGATGCCGGGCTGCCGCGCGACGAAGAAGACAGGAACTTCAAGAACTTTTGACGATGTTTCCCCTGCCCGAACCGCCGCTCTCCCCGGCCGCCTATCAGTTTCTCGCGGACCTGGTCTACCGGCGGAGCCGGATCCGGCTGGGGGCCGACAAACAGGCGCTCGTCGCCGGCCGGCTGGGGCGGCGGCTGCAGGCGGTCGGCTGCGGCAGCTACGAGGAGTATTGCGAACTGCTCGAGGCCGCCGGTGGCGAGGACGAGATCAGCGCGCTGGTCGACCTGATCTCGACCAACCACACGCACTTCTTCCGCGAGCCGGCCCACTTCGACATCCTGTCTCAACGCGTGCTGCCGACGGTGGCCGACCGGGCGGTCGCGGCCGGCCGGGTGATGCAGGTCTGGTGCGCGGCGGCGGCCTCGGGCGAGGAGGCCTACTCGCTGGCCATCGTGCTGGCCGAGTTCTGCCGGCTTAAGCCCGGCCTCGCCTGGCGGGTGCATGCGTCGGACATCTCGCGGCGGATGCTCGAGGCCTGTCGGCTGGGCATCTACGAGTCTGACAAGGTCGATCTGCCCGACCCTGACCTGCTGGCCCGCCACTTCCAGCACGGCATCGGTGAGCGGGAGGGCTTCTACCGGGTGAAGCCCGAACTCCGCCGTCACGTGACGACCGAGTACGTGAACCTGTTCCAGGAGAGCTATCCCGTGCCCCGGGGCCTGGACGTGATCTTCTGTCGCAACGTCATGATCTACTTCGACGTGGAGTCGCGTCGGCTCCTCGTCGAGCGGCTCTACGAGCAACTGGCTCCGGGCGGCCACCTCTTCGTGGGGCACTCGGAGAGCCTGCTCGGCCTCGGGCATCGCTTCAGGGCGGTCGGGCCGAGCGTTTACGTGCGGCCCGGTTGAACCACCCGAACACGTCGTTTCGGAGCACCCACCATGAACAACCTTCCAACCCGTCGCCTCCGCGTGCTAGTGGTCGACGACTCGGCGCTCGTCCGCAAGGCGATCACCGACTGCCTGAGCCGCGATCCGGAACTCGAGGTGGTGGGCTCGGCCTGCGATCCCTACGTGGCCCGGGAAAAGATCGTGCGGCTCGATCCCGACGTGCTCACCCTCGACCTCGAGATGCCGCGGATGGACGGCCTGACGTTCCTGCGGATCTTGATGGAGCACCATCCGATGCCCGTCGTGGTGGTCAGCTCGTTGACGCAGGCCGGGTCGCAGGCGGCGATGGAGGCGATGGAGGCGGGCGCGATGGACGTGCTGGCCAAGCCCGACGGCACGATGTCGATCGGTGCGCTCGGGGAACGGTTGGCCTATCACGTGAAGGCGGCGGTGGCGGCGAGCCGGTTTCGACGGCCGCGCGACGGGTCGGCGGCAGATGCCGCTCCGGGAGCCGTGCCCGCCGCGCCCGTGCCGCTCGGCGTGCAGCCGGGCAGCGTCGACGGCCGCCGGCTGATCGTGCTCGGCTGCTCGACCGGCGGGCTCGACGCCCTGCGAACGGTGCTCGGCAGCCTGCCTGCCGGGCTGCCGCCGATCGCGGTCGTGCAGCACATCTCGGGACACTTCTCGAAGATCGTGGCGGAGCGGCTCGACTCGGTCAGTGCCCTCGACGTCCGCGAGGCGGAGGAAGGCATGCCGCTGCTGCCCGGCACCTGCGTGATCGCGCCGGGCGAGCAGCATCTGGCGGTCGAACGGGCGGCCGGGCAGTATCGGGCGAAGCTGTTGCACAGCCCCCCTGTCCATCACTGCCGGCCGGCGGTCGACGTGCTCTTCCGCTCGGCGGCCGAGGTGGCCGGCCCGCACGTGGTGGCCGCACTGATGACCGGCATGGGGAGCGATGGCGCGATGGGCCTGGGGATCATCCGCAAGGCGGGGGGCACCACGATCGCGGAGCACGAAAGCACCTGCGTCGTCTACGGCATGCCGCGGGCGGCGATCGAACTGGGCGTGGTCGACCAGGTGGTGCCGCTGCCGCGGATCGCCGCCGCGATCGTGGCCGCCGCCACGGCCAGCCCGGCGTGATCCGAATGCATTTCAAATAGCCGCAGCGATGCGTTGGTAAACCAAGTGAGATAGGCGAAGGGGTCGGCGAAAGCTCGAGGAGCTTTGGGCCGCCCCGGCCCACGCGACGAGACTTTTGCCGCCCCGAAGCCGGTGCCATACCACAGTCGTAAACGCTCTAAGACCGCACGATCAGGATCCGCAGCATGCGGCGGAGCGGCTCGGCGGCCCCCCAGAGGAGCTGGTCGCCGATCGTGAAGGCTCCGACATATTCGGGCCCCATGGCGAGCGTGCGGACGCGGCCCACGGGGATGGTCAGCGTGCCGGTGACGGCCACGGGCGTGAGTTCCCGAAGCGTCGCCTCGCGGGTGTTGGGCACGAGCTTCACCCACTCGTTGTCGGCGGCGATCATCGCCTCCAGGTCGGCTACCGGCACGGCCTTCCTGAGCTTGAAGGTGAGGGCCTGGCTGTGGCACCGCATCGCCCCCACCCGCACGCAGAAGCCGTCCACCGGCACCGCCGGCGTGCCGAAGCCGTCGCCCTGGCCGAGGATCTTGTTGGTCTCGGCCATGCCCTTCCATTCCTCCTTCGACATGCCGTTGCCGAGGTCCTTGTCGATCCAGGGGATCAGCGAGCCGCCGAGGGGAACGCCGAAGTGGGCGGTCTCGGCGGCGGAGAGGCTCCGCTGTTTGGCGATCACGGCGCGGTCGATCTCGAGGATGGCGCTCTTGGGATCGTCGAGGAGATGCTTCACCTCGGCATGGAGCGTGCCGTATTGGGTGAGGAGTTCACGCATGTGCTGGGCGCCGCCGCCCGAGGCGGCCTGGTAGGTCTGCGTGCTCATCCATTCGACGAGGCCGGCCTTGTAGAGTGCGCCCACGCCCATCAGCATGCAGCTGACGGTGCAGTTGCCGCCGATCCAGTTCTTCACCCCCTGCGCGAGGCCGCGCTCGATCACCGGCAGGTTCACCGGGTCGAGGATGATGACGGCGTCTGGCTGCATGCGGAGCGTGGAGGCGGCGTCGATCCAGTGGCCCTGCCAGCCGGCGGCCCGCAGTTTGGGGAAGACCGACGAGGTGTAGTCTCCCCCCTGGGCCGTGACGACGACGTCGCACCGTTTCAGGGCGTCCACGTCGAAGGCGTCTTGCAGGACGGCCTCGTCGCGGGCCATCGCGGGAACTCGTCCGCCGGCGTTCGACGTCGAGAAGAAGACGGGCTCGATCAGGTCGAAATCCCGCTCCGCCCGCATGCGGTCCATGAGCACCGATCCCACCATGCCGCGCCAGCCGACCAGTCCGACCACGTTCATGCGATCAACCTTTCAAAACCCTGCGAAACGAATGCCCGACGGCATTCCGGCACATCGTGCGTGGGGCCGAAGCGGGCCGCCGTCGATGCCGGGCGTGGCCGTGGCACGACCGACGTTGTAATCCATTCGCGCTCGGCCGTGGAGCGGCTCCGGCGGGCTGGCCGGATTCGGCCGCCGGGCCCATCTTCAACCGCGGCTCCCGCTCAACCCAGCCGCAGGCCGAAGCCGACGGGGAACCGGGTCTTCGTGCCGTTCGGCTGCACGACGATGGACCTGGAGGCCACTCCGTCGAGATCGACAGCCCCCTGCCACGCCGAGCCGTTCCAGACAATTCGGCGGATCGCGCTCTTCGTGGAACTGGTCGAGCCCATCGCGGCGAAGATCTCGGCCCTTGCGTTGCCCTTGCCATCGGCATCAACCACGGCGAGCGATAGCGGGGCGTTCGCGGACAAGGCAGTGGGCCTGGGCAGGGTTGACATGCCCGTGAAATAATCGGGGCCACCGGTCGGCTGCCACTGGCTCACCTTGGCATACGACCGCACGGGACCCGTGAACGCGTTGCCGGGGGTCAGGGCGATGTTGATGTCGGCCTGCAATCCGCCTCCGCCGGCGACGAGGCCGTTCGACAGGACCCTGAAATTCGCCAGCCCACCCTTTTGCGCGCCGAGCACGAGTTCCGGCTTGTACCGCAGGCCGGATGCGTCCGGCACCGGCCCGCCGCCGTCGATATCGCCCACGGCGAGCGACGCACCAGACTGGAACACGTTCATGAGTCTCCGGCTGGGACCCTCCTCCACCAGGCTGCTGATGGTGAATGACGGGCCGGCAGTGGTCAGGGTCGTGGCGCCGGCCTTATAGACCTGGACGAAGGCTGCCGGCGCCGCGCCGCTCGACCGCAGCGTGGCGACCACGATCTCGTCGGAAGCGGCAGCCGAAAAATCACCGACTGCGAGTCCCGTGACGAGACCGTCGGTCTGAACGACCGACACGGGGGTTGCCGAAATGCTCGGCGCCGCACCGCGTGCCGACACGGCGACGTTGAAGACCGCCACCTTGTCGGTCGACGCCACGATCAGTTCGGCGAACGAGTCGCCGCTGCCTGCGTTCTCCCCGCCGACATTACCGACCGACACGAGGAATCCGCCGGCGTACGACCCGCCAAATACCTGCGACACGTTGACCGACGCCGACTGCCACGAGCCGCTCGGATTCCCGTTGTAGATCGTGATCACGCGCGGGGCGTCGCCGACCGCCGCGGTGAAGGCGGCGAGGCTCTTCCGCAACGCATTGTTCGCCACGGTGTTGCCTGTCGGAGCCGTCGGAATCGCGCCGGGAGCGGTGACGAGATCGACGTGTCCGTCACCGTCGACGTCGCCCGAGGCGACCCGCAGGCCGCCCTGGAACCTGTTCACGAAGACAGCGGCCTGTTCCGCGGTCGGCGTGGGCCTTGCCGGCAAGCCACCACTCTCCGGCAAGGCGGGCGTGCTCGACAGGGCGCTTGCAATCCTGGCGGCATCGGCCGAAAGCAGGACGGTCGCCGCACTGCCGGCAGTCGAGGCGTCGTAGAGCCGGGCCGCCGGGAGGGTCGCTGTCCCGAGGACGAACGTGCCCTGGCCGGCCGGGACGGCGTCGCCTGCCGCGAGGGTGAGCAGAACGCCGTTGGCCTGAACCTGTCCCCTGCTGACGGTGCGGACGATGTTCGCGCCGGCGGCCGCCGCGGCGGGAGTGAGAACGATCGAGCTGCGGAGCCCCGCGAAGCCCCGCGCGACTGCCGGGCTCAAGCCGGTGACCCGCACCTGATTGCCGTTCACGAACTGGTAGGAGTACTCGCGGTCCCACGTCGTCGGACCATCCCCGCCCACGGCGAGGACGGGAGCATCCAGGAGCTGAACACCTGCCGAGAACGGCGACGTGTTGCCCGGCGTGGTGTCGGTCATGAGCGTGGCTGTGGCCGTGATCCAGTCGCCCGAAGTGAAGCGGTCGGCAGGCACTTCGATGATCGTGACCTGTTTGCCGGTGACGAGAACGCCGGCAATCGCCGGCTTGCCGGTCGTCACGGTGGTGCCGGTCTGCGCCGGCGCATCACCCACGAACGTGCGGCCCTCGAAACCGTCGATGTCAGCCGGGAAAATGTCCCGCTCGTCGGTGGGCGTGTTGTCGAAGAGTTGCAGGTAGTAGCTGCCCACCGCGTCGACGATCACGTGCACCCGCACGAGCCCGTCGATCGCGTCGTCGACGATCCGCAGAATCTGGGGCGCCACCTGGCCGCCGTTGCCGCCGTCGTTCAGGGCGATGCCCTCGCCGACGACCTGCTTGCCGTCGACGGTCGAGTCGACGAAGCCGTTGAGAAAGATCGAGTTGGACAGGATCGTGTTGTTCTGGGCTCCGGCGCCCCTGATCTCGATGCCGTTGAGGGCATTGCCGGTGATCGTGTTACCGACGGTGTTGGCGTTGGAGGCATCGGCCAGCCAGCCGATCATCAGGTTCGAGCCCTCGATCAGGATGCCGTTGCCGACGTGCGTGGTCGGATTGCCGTTGTCGCGGATGACGTTGCCCGACAGAACCGTTCCGGTGTAGTCGCCCGCGGCAAATCGCAGGCCGTTCGCGCCGTTCAGCGTGATGGTGAAGCCGGCGAGCCGGGAGTTCGCGGAACTGCCCTGAAACACCACGCCCGAACCGGTAAAGTCGCGAATGTCACTGCCACTTTGCACGAAGCTGACGTTGTTCACGCCTGCGGCGATCGTGATGCCGTCGGCTGCCAGCCCCGGCGTGCCGTCGAGTTTGATCGTCGATGCCGCCGTGACGCTCGCCGCGGACACCAGCGAGATGCCGGCCAACGGCGTCGTGTCGCCGACCGCGCCGCCGAACGTCACGTTGCCCGTGCCGGCCGTCAGGGCCAGCGTCTGGGCGCCGTCGAGCGCCTTCGAGAACGCGATGTTGCCGGCCCCCACGCCGGTGTTCACCGCCACGGCGCCGCTCAGCGTCGTGTTCGAGGGGAAGGTCACGTCGTCGTTGGTGGTCGTCACGTCGCCGGCGGTCGTGATGCCACCCGTCGCGGTCATGCTCACCGCACCATCCGCCGAGATGTCGCCCGCCGCCGCGATCGTGATCG
>JBIIYN010000211.1:0-6759 GCA_044346795.1 Pirellulales bacterium | reverse complement strand
CCAAGTTGCCGGCGAAGCAGCGGCAGGATTTCATCTGGGACAAGATCATCTACGCCAATCCGATCAAGCCGGTCGAAACCCTCGAGGAGCTCGACCGCTACAAGCCGCTCGTGACCTACGACAACCACGAGGAGGTCAAGAAGATCGCCCGGCACGCGCCGCGGGCCGGCCTCGCCCTGCGGCTGCGGGTGCCCAACACCGGCTCCATGGTGGAGCTGTCGAGCAAGTTCGGGGCGCTGCCCGGCGAGGCGGTGGAACTGATCGCCTACGCCCACGAGCACGGGCTCACCGTCGAGGGGCTCTCGTTCCACGTCGGCAGCCAGTGCACGAACCACGAGAACTACATCCAGGCGATCCACCTCTGCGCGGGCATCTTCGCGGAGGCGAAGTCGCGGGGCTTCCAGCTCAAGCTGCTCGACATCGGCGGCGGCTTCCCCGCGGCCTACGATGCCAGCGTGCCCAAGTTCAGCGACCTGGCCCGCAAGATCAACCACGAGATCGACCGTCTCTTCCCCAAGGACATCGAGATCCTCGCGGAGCCGGGCCGCTTCCTGGTGGCCTCGGCGGGCACGGCGATTTCCAAGATCATCGGCAAGGCGGTGCGGAACGAGAAGCTCTGCTACTACGTCGACGACGGCGTCTACCACACCTACTCGGGCGTGATCTTCGATCACTGCACCTACCACCTCAAGAGCTTCAAGAAAGGGGCGACCCAGCTCTGCGCCGTGTTCGGTCCGACCTGCGACGCGCTCGACACGATCAGCCTCGCGGAGCAGCTGCCCGACCTCGAACTCGGCGAGTATCTCTACAGCGAGAACATCGGCGCCTACTCGGCGGCCAGTTCCACCCACTTCAACGGCTTCCCCCCGGCGAAGGTCGTGCACGTCAACCAGTGACACCCTTCCCTCGCTTGCGCTTCGGGCTTGCATGGGAGGGGCGCGCGGGCCGCAAGCTTGCATGGGAGGGGCGCGCGGGCCGCAAGCTTGCATGGGAGGGGCGCGCGGGCCGCAAGCTTGCATGGGAGGGGCGCGCGGGCCGAAGCCTCCACGATCGGGAACCCACGCGCCGCCAGCCACCATCCAAGCCCGAAGCGCCAGCGAGGGAACCCCGGACCGCCGGTCCGGGGTCGCGCCGGACCCGCCATCTACTCCCGCACCGCCTCGATGAGGTGGTAGGTCTTCACCGTCTCCCGGGCGACGTCCCGCCATGATCGGGGCAGGGTCTCGAGGTACCACGTGGGCTGCTTCGTGACGATCAGGAGCGTGCCCCCGGGGGCCAACGCCCGCCGGGCGGCCTCCACGAAGAGTTCGGCGATGCGGAAGTCGGCGTAGTAGGGCGGGTTGGCCACCGCCAGGTCGTAGCTGCCCGGCTCGGGCACGTCGCCCCCGCACTCGAGCGCCACGGTGAGGTTGTCGAGGCCGTTCAGGGCGGCTCCACGGCGGGTGCATTCCACAGCCCGTGCCGCGGCATCGAAGGCATGGACGTGCACGCTCGGGTCGCGGGCGGCCAGCCCGAGCGCCACGCAGCCCGATCCGCAGCCGATGTCGACCACCCGAGTGTCGGCGGCGAGATCCACGGCGTTGAGCAGGTGGCGGGCGCCGGGATCGATTCGCCGGTGGGCGAAGACGCCCGGCCGGGTGACCGCCGTGAGCAGCCGGTCGCGGTCGCGAAACACGAACTCGCAGGAGAAATCGCGGATCTTCGCGAGTTCGCGGGTCTTCTGCACGATGTAGGCCACCGTGTCGGTGCCCGGCCGCACCCGCACCGTCTCGCCGGTCTCGGCCAGCTGTTCCCGCAGCCAGTTGTCCTTGGCATTGTCGATCGCGGCCACGAGCCGGCCGCCGATCGCCAGCTGCACGAAGGCCGACTGGAGAATGTCCCGCGACAGTTCCGCCTCGCCGCTTTTCGAGAGCGGCACGACGGCGAGATCATAGGGGCCGGCAGGGATGTCCGCAGCACAGATGGCGTTCAGTCCCGGCGGCGGCGATTCCCAGGCCGCGACCGCCGCCGCCTCGGGGAAGCGATCGAGAAACCAGGCGGTGACCTCCGCGTCGGGATGCTCGCATGCCAGTGCGAAGGCCGCCTGTCCGCGGCCGGTCGTCGTGCAGACGGCCCGCAGGCCGGGGGCATGGGCCAGATGGTCGGCCACGACCGAGCGGGCGATTTCGAGGGCGTGCGTTTCGGCGGGACGGGCTGGCAGGGCGATCGACATGGTGTCGACGAGCATACCGCACGGCCGCGCCGACGCCCGGGCCTCATTCGGGCACCGGCGGCCTCCCAGCCCCTTCACGATCCGGACCGCCCGGCCCGCCGAATCCACCGGGACCACCGGGACCGCGGCCTTCGCGGCCCCGTCCACCGGGCCCGCCTCGGCCGCCTCCACCGCTCCGCATCCGCTGGATGTCCTCGGCGAACCTGGTGAGTTCCTCGCGGTCGAGTTTGCCATCGGCGTCGACGTCGAACCTCATGGCGTGCTCCACGAACCGTTCGGGCGAGGGCGGGCCACCGGGGCCGCCACCACCAGGACCGAACCCCGGGCCGCCACGCCCCTCGCGCGGGCCGCCTGGACCGCCTCGGCCTTCGCGCGGCCCTCCGGCCTCACGTTGCCCGCCGGGACCGCCGCGCCGGCCTTCGCGAGGACCGCCCGACCCTTCGCCAGGTCCACCGAACCCCTCGCCACGGCCAGCACGGTCCGGCGGCCCATCCGGCCGCCCGGGCGGCTGGGCACCAGATTCCGTCACGAACGCCACGGTGAGCGCCACCATGGCCATGAACCTGGCCAGTTTCAGTACGGATTGCATCGTCGTCTCCTCGGGAAAAAGGGGCCGTGCCGGCGGCCAACTTCGTGTCGACTCATCCCATCCTCTTCAACGGCCGAGGCGGCCGCGGGTTGCACACGCGGATGAGCTCTCTGCACTTCAGGCTTGCATGGGAATTCCGAGCACGGCCGGCATTGTCATTCCAGGTATTCGTTCGACCAGGTGCTGAAGAGGTCGCCCCGCTTCACGCGGGCCGCATCCTCCCGCATGACCTCGGGCGTGCGGCGGATGATCCGCGACGTACCGTGACGGCCGCGGCGATACCGCGAACGGGCCTGGGCGGCTGGGCCGCTGTTGCGAGGCGGGATCGCCGGCGTCTGGGCCTGCATCGCCTGGGCCAGAGCCGTCTGGGCCTGCGCAGCGGGCGGTTCGGCACCGAAGGCTGTGTCGCTCGGCAGGCTCGTGCCGCCGACGGCCAGCAGGGCCGCCACGACGACGAACCACGACCGCTGCGGGAGCCGCATCATTTCCCGCCCTTCTCCGGCAGGGGCTCGAGCGAGAGCGGGTCGCGCAGCGGGAGATGCTTCACGCGGCCACCGAAGAAGTCGCCCATGCTGGCCCGCTTCTCGAGGTCGCCCGGAGCGATCTTGTCCCAGTCTCCCACCACCAGGATCGCCATCGTCGCCGGGTCGAGATGCTTTCTCGCCACCCGCCTGATGTCCTCCGCGGTCACGGCCCGCACCTTGTCGCGGAAGGTCTTCCAATAGTCCTTCGGCCGCTTCGTCCACTCGTCGTTGACGAACACCCTGAGCATCTGCGGCCGGCTCTCGAACTGCCGCGGAAAGGTCTCGATGAGGCTCGCCTTCGCCGTCTGCAGTTCGTCGTCGGTGACGAGTTCGTCCCGCATCTTCTCGATCTGCTGCATCACGATCTTGGCGGCCAGCGCCACCGTGGCGTTCTTGCTCTCGAAACCGGCACGGAAGTCGCCCGGGTAGGCGACCCGGGGCGTGAGCGCCGACCGCACCGAGTAGGCGAGCCCCTCGTTGCTCCGCACCTGCTGCATCAGCCGGCTGGTGAAGCCGCCTGCGCCGAGAATCTCGTTGAGCAGGAGAAAGGGGATCGCGTCGGGATCATCCCGCGTGATCGCGCGGTTGCCCATCACCACCTTTCCCTGCGGAATGTCCTTGGGCACGTGGTACAGGCCGGGCTCGAGCACCGCCGCGGGCGCGACCGGGTCGGCCACAGGCGAGCCCCGCTCCCAGCCGGCGATCGCCCGCTCCAGTTTGCCGAGCATCTCACGCTCGTCGAAGTCGCCCGAGACCGACACGATCATGTTGCCCGGGTGGAAGATCCGGCGGTGCATCTCCGCCAGCCGCTCCCGGGAGATCGTGGCGACCGTGCGGTCGGTCGGCTCCCGCGCCTCGAAGTGATCGGGGCCGTAGACGAGCCGCTTCCACTCCCGCGACAGGATCGAGGAGGCGTCGTCGTTCCGCTGCTTGAGCGATTCGAGCACGCGGGCCCGGGCCGTCTCGAGCCGGCTCGAGTCGAAGGCCGGCGTGCGGAGCATGCCGAGGAAGAGCTTCAGGCTCTCGTCGAAGTTGCTCTTCAGGCAGTTCATCGTGGCCGACGTGAACGTGTCGTTGGCCGACACGCCGACCTCCGTCGCCAGGAAGTCGAGCGTCTCGTCGAGCGCCGCCGGTGCGGTCGACGTCGTGCCCCCCTCCCGCACCATCCGGGCGGTCATCGCGGCCAGGCCCGGCACGTCGGGCGGATCGAGCGATGCGCCCCCCTTGAAGGCCACCACCAGATTCACGAGTGGAAACTCGTGCGACGGGGCCAGGTAGACGACCGTCCCGTCGGCGAGCACGCGACGAAACGTGGCGGCATCGGGCGGGTCGAAGGAGAGCGGCGGAAAGGCGATCTGCTCGGGCCGGTCGGGCAGCCCGCCAAGGCCGGCGGCTGACGCCGGCGCGGGGCCTGGCCTCTTCGCAGCCGGTGCGGCGGCCTGAGCGGCGGGCGCGGCGGCGGGCTCCGAACGGGCGCGGTGCCGAGGTGACAGAAACACCACCCCGACCACGCCCACCGCGAGGAGGATCGACAACATCCGCATGTTCATGACCACGCCGCCCTTTCGTTCCCGTGTCGAGTCACCATGGCCCATGCATCGCCTCGCTTGCGCTTCGGGCTTGTATGGAGACCGGGTTTGCCGCACCTTCCAAAGGTCACTCCTTCGCCTGCGCCGCGGCCGCCCGGCGGTAGACCGCCACGCTGCGGTTCGACGGCGAGAAGTACCGGTTCGCCACCCGCTTGATGTCGGCGGCCGTCACCGCCTCGTACTTCTTCGGCGCCTCGTTGATCTCCTGCCAGTCGATCAGCGTCTCGAAAAACGCCAGCTGGATCAGGAGCGACATGTTGTTCTCGAGCCGCCGGTAGTTGCCGGCCGCCACCCGGTTTTTCACCTTGCGCAGCTCGCGGTCCGGCACCTCGTCCGCCTGCAGCTTCGCCAGTTCCTCGTACCAGGCCTGTTCGAGCTGCTCGGGCGTCGCCTCGCCCCGTGTCTCCGCCTCGAAGGAAAAGACGCCGGCGTACCGGCGGGTGTCGGAGGCGGTCCGCGCCGATCCAGCGATCGCCCGTCCCTCCACCAGGCCGGTGTAGAGCCGGCCGGTTCGCTCGTTGAGCAGTTCGGAGAGCATGTCGAGCGGGTAGCCGTCGACGTGGCCGGCCGGCACCGTGTGGTAGCGGATCTCGACGGACGGCGGCACGTCCCCCTCGGCATTCATCCGCTGCTCCGCGATCTGGTCGACCTCGAGCGTCACCACCGGCGGCGGCGGCTTGGTGCCCGGTTGGAGCCGGGAGAAATACCGGCTGATGAACGCCTTCGCCGCCACCGGATCGAAGTCGCCCACCACGATGCCGAACAGGTTGCCCGGGCGGTAGTAGACGTTCCAATACTCCATCGCCTGCTCGAAGGTGTAGCTGTTGAGATCGCTGGGCCAGCCGATGACGGGCCATGCATACCCGCACGACTGCCAGAACATCGCGTCGAACTGTTCCTGGAACCGCCCCGTGGGCGTGCTGTCGGTGCGGAGACGGCGTTCCTCGTGGACGACGTCGCGCTCCGAATAAAATTCCCGAAACACGCTGTCGTGCAGCCGGTCGCTCTCCATCCACGCCCAGAGTTCGAGCTTGTTGGAGGGCACGGTGATGAAGTAGCAGGTGAGGTCGTGGCTGGTGAAGGCGTTCATGCCGCTGCCGCCGGCCCGCGTGTAGACCTGGTCGAACTCGTCCTTGACGATGGTGCCGGCCTCGGGCCCGCCCTCGCCGCGGCCCTGCTGGGCGCGGATGAGCGCATCGAGCCGGCCGCGGAGCACCCGCAGCTCCTGCGTGTCGTTGGCCGGATCCCAGGCGTCGGCGATCTCGCCCCGCTTGAGCCGCTGGTATTGCTTCGTCCAGACGATCCGGTTGATCTCGTCCCGCACCGCCTGCTGTTCGGCCCGATACTTCGCGTCGCGGGCGGCGTCGCGGGTGCCGATCGTGTCGGTGCCCTTGAACATCATGTGCTCGAAGAAGTGGCTGATGCCGGTGATCCCGGGCCGCTCGTTGACGCTGCCCACCCGTGCCACCCAGCCGGCGCTCACGACATTGGGCTGGTCGCGCCGCGGCACGAGCAGGAAACGCATGCCGTTCTCGAGCTTGAACTCCTCCACCGCGACCTGCTGCGCCTTTGCCTGGGTCGGGCCGGCCAGCGGCACGCCGCCCGCCAGCAACAGAAGCGTGATCGTGACGAGTCGCAGGCGGCGAAATGGCATGGGATGGCTCCGGGCGGCGGACAGCGGACCCAGCCGTTATACCGTCCAACCCGGGGAACCAGCCATGCGGATTTGCCGACCGATGTACGACAGGCGGCCCGGGACTTCACAAACGCATCCGACGCGGGTAGAGCAACGGCTTCGGGGCGGCAACAGTCTCGTCGCGTGGGCAGGATAGCCCAATGCTCCTC
>JBIIYN010000210.1:0-6779 GCA_044346795.1 Pirellulales bacterium | reverse complement strand
GCGTGTGGCCGATGGCACGGTCAACTCGGAGTCGCTCGTGCGATTCGAGACCAACGACTACTCCGTCCCAGTCCGCTACGCCCATCGGAAGGTGATCGTCGTCGCCACGGTCGACGAGGTTCGCTTCATCTACGAGGACCGTCTTCTTGCTCGGTACCCTAAGGTGCTGGGATCGAGAGAAGGTGTTTTTCGAGCCCGTGCACTACCTCGCGCTCCTGGAACGCAAGCCCGGGGGCTTCGACCATGCGAAGCCCTTGGAACAGTGGAGGCTTCCCGAGTGCTTCGCACTGCTCCGGCGGAGGATGGAGGCCGATGATCCGAAGTCGGGAACGCGATCTTTCATCCGCGTACTGAGGCTCCTGGAGCGGTTCAGCCTGGAAGAGGTCACCGCCGGAGTCGAATACGCGATCGACATCGGCCTCTCCGACTCCGACAGCATCCGCTCGGTCGTCGAGCACCGGGCCGACGGCCCGGTGCGGCTCTTCTCGCTCGACGGCAGGCCGCACCTCGCGTGCGTGCATGTGGAGACGACGCCCGTGGCCGCCTACCAGGCCTTGCTCGAGGAGGTGGTGTCATGAGCAAGACCGAGACCAAGAGCACGGTGCTGCTCAAGCACCATCTCAAGGCCCTGAAGTTGCCTACGATACTTGCCGAAGCCGAGAAGATCGCCCAGCGGTGTGCGGCCGACAACGCCGATCACCTCGCGTTCCTGCTGCACCTCGTGGAGCTTGAACTCATTGAGCGGGAGCGTAAGGCGGCCGAACGGAGGCTCAAGGCGGCGAGATTCCCCGCTACGAAGTTGCTTGTGCCCCCCTCGAATGCGGTTGTCGGCAGCAGGGGCGTGTGTGGTGCCGCCAGCGGGAGATAGAGAAAGAACGGCTGACCGTCGCTGGCCTAAGCCCGCTGTTCGACGTAGGCCGCTGCTTACCGGCTCGCCGATCTCGTCCCGCCGCCGCGGAAGCACCGGCATCGCTATCACGGAGTATTCTCGCCGAATCACCGGCTGCGGAAAGCCGTCGCGTCGCTCGCGATCGGGAGGGGACTGGCTCGTGTTCCGCAGGAACAAGTGCCGGTCCCCGTTTGCAGGACAAGAGGGACAGGCACCGACTGCTACGCAGCCGGAGCCAGTCCCTCCCACGACACCTCGCGCAAAAGCCTGGGCGAAACTGATGGCGCGGGTGGGGGAGGAGTTTCCGCTTGCGTGCCCAGTGTGTGGCGGTGACATCCGGCCCATCGCCTTCATCACCGAATCGGGGCCGATCCGGAAGATACTGACACACCTCGGCGAACCGCTCGAACCGCCGCCGGTGTCGCCCGCTCGTGGCCCGCCCACTGACTGGGGCGAGCTCGTGCAGGTCCATGATGACCGGGACATCTTTCAGGCGTCGCCCCAAGAGCTGCCCGCGATCGACATCCACAGCCTCTGACCGGCGCCAGCTGCGAGGCGTCGAAGCCCCTGGAACGGCCGACTGGGAAGCGGTCTGCGCCGACGCGAGAAAACGCCACGGCCGCAAGTGAGCAAAGTCCCCATGACCAAAGCCGGCCTACGATGCTCGGCGCTGATCGTTGCCCTCGTCGCGGCGGCCGCGTTCGCGGTTCCACCGGGAAACTTTCTCGGGCCGTTCCGTCAGCCTGACGAACGGATCGGACAGGCCGCGGGTTGCCATCGCAGCGCCCATCCGGGATGCCCAGTCTGCGAGTCGCTTGGAGATGCCAAGAGCCGCGCCGACCTTTGAAAGAGACATCCCGGTTTCTCGCAGTTCGTGGGCCTCAACAGCGTGTTGGGGCACGGTGGACATCTCGAAGAGATCGACCACAACCGGCCTTCGTACGAGCGTGATGCCATCCATCGTCTCGATGCCGTCCTGCCGGATCGACTCACCGATCACGGCCGGCAGACCGCTGGTGAGTGTGACCTCGAACTCGGCCCGGAGTACCACCTTGTCGGTGCCGAACTGCTGGTAGGGCACCGCCCGGATTGGACCGTCGAGAAGACTCCACAGGATGACAGGAGCCCGGCGATCCCCGGCGATGAGATCCGCCCGGAGCGACTCCACGTGCCCGAGCATCTCCTCGGGCGACGGGAGAGCGGCCCGCTGACTTTCCCGCGAGGCCAGTTCCTCGCGCCGGGATCGTACCAGCTTGAGTTCCCGTCCCGACCGGCCAGCCGCTCGGCCAAGGAGTCGATACTGCCGGCACCGCGTTCGATCGCCAGTCCGATGTTCTCGATGCTCGTCGTAAGCTTCCGGGCCTCAGACTCAAGGGAACGCCTCTCGGCAGCGATATCCCGGTAGATCGGACGCCGCATAAGCGAGGTCAGTCGCCCGCCGACCACTCCGGCTTCTGGCTGTTCTTCGGCTTTGGGAAGTTGATCAAGGTGAGCCAGTCAGCGACCGCCCAGGGCGGCTCGTCGTCGGCAGTCCGCTCGAAGATTTCCACGATGACCGGCTTCGCTCCTCGTCGATCGAGTCGAAGAACGGCCCCCTGGCCGGGTCCGTGGCGATAGCTGGAATCGATGGCCGCCGCCGGTAGCCGATGGCGAGCGGGCCCATCGCCGCGTGGGAGAGCCAGCGGTTTTCCTGGGCTCGCTTGATCCGCCGCCGGGTGAAGTGGTTGGCCCGGCCGTGATGCCCGAGCGCCGCGTGCAGGCGTTCCGGCCAGTCTTCGTCGGCGGTGTCGATGAAATCCGTGGGACAGATAACCCGGATTCCAGCATCGACCGCCGTATCGAAGAACTGCGATGCAAACGTCATATGCCGGTAGAGCCGGCTCGATTCTTCAGCCAGGATGACGTCCCAGCGGCGGGTCTTGATGCCAGCCCAGACCTGGTTGATTCCGGGCCGGTCGGCGATCTCTCCGTTGATCTCCGGTTCGCGGATGATCTCCACGTTCACCTGATCGGGCCTGTAGTCCCTAGGAAGGTTGGCTGTCAGAAACCGCTGGCAGGCGTTGATCTGTCCATCGATGCTCGATTGACTCTGCTCGTCGGTCGAGTAGCGTGTGTGAATCAGAAGGTCGAGCCGACGATCGGTCGGAATAGCCAATGTTTCGCGAAGGTTCATGCGGCACCTCCCGCCGCACCGGCGATTGCAGGGCAGGCGAGCGCGTGGCGGATGGTCCGGATCATCCGACGATTTCATTAGCGCGGAAAATCGCGTGTGCTAGAAGTGTGCTGAGAATGTCCGCCGAAAACCGTCTCTGACCGGTTCTCGACACATGCTTCCAGACACACGTACAATCGTTCTGCCAACGGGGTTGCATCGCAAACCCCATGAATCCATGCGGATGGTGAATCCTCGCCGGAAGAATCCCACCCCATCCGTTGGTTGGCGAGCTGGTTGGAGCATCGCGACGGTGTCGTTTGGAATCGCTTGTCATCCATGACATTCCCTCGCGGTCCGCTCAAGCTCGATGACTGCCACGCCCATGGGCCCGGCGTGCACAATGAGCTCTTCGTCGTGGAGGGGGATTCCGCGGCTGATGCGGTGAGCCGCGTCCGCGATCCTGCGTTTCAGGCCGTGCTCCCGATGCAGGGCAAACCGCTCAACGCCCTGAAGGCGAGCGAGAAGAAGGTCGCCGGCCATCCGCTCTTTCAGGCTCTCTGTGCCGCGGTCGGTTCCGGCCTCGGCGACCGTTTCGATCTCGCGGCCTGCCGCTACGAGCGGATTCTCCTCCTCATGGATCCCGATGCTGACGGCATCCACTGCAGCGTCTTGATGCTGATGTTCTTCCAGCGGTGGATGCCCGCGCTGCTCGATGCGGGACGTGTGGAGATCGTCCGTTCGCCATGGGGCGAGGTGCTGGCGGCAGGCGACACGACGCCGCAATTTGCCTTTTCGGAACCGGAGATACGACTGCTGGCCGACCAGCTTCGTGAGCGTGGCGGCGTGGTAACGCGCCGCTTTCGCGGGCTCGCCGCGATCGAGCCGAAGGTGCTGGCCGCCACGTGCATCGCCCGCGAGTCCCGTCGCACGAGCCCTGTTTCAGCCGCGGCGGCCGCGGCGATGATCGGAATGTTGCACTGAATCGATGCGATGGAAGTCAGGCTTCAACCTGTCTGCCGCTTCAGTGCGACCGCGCGGTGCCGAAGCGATCGGCAAGAAAGTCGACGATCTTCTCGGGGCCCGAGACGAAGGCACGCCCCTTTGCATGCGGCACGCCGGTCGGTTCGTCACCCGGCGGCAGCACGAGCACGGGACACGACTGGTTCTCCTCGCCGACGAGCGCCACCACGTCGGCACGCGGCCTCGGGGCGTCGACGATCCGCACGTCGAGTTTGGCCGCCACCTCGGGGTAGTACCAGAGCAATCCTGCGATGGTCGCGCACTCCGGGCAGTAGAACCCACCTGGACCGTGCTTGGGATCGGGGAAGCCGGCTTTCAGAAGGAAGAGGATCGGCTTGGCGGCCATGAACGTGCTCCGGATGATGGGGTTTCCTGCGGTCGCAATGTAGCAGACCACGACAGCCGTGTGATACAGTGCCGCCTTTTCGTCGGGAGAAACTTGTCATGGCAGATGCCGTGCCTCTTTCTGGAATCCTCACCCCGCTCATGGTGCCGCTCGACGGCCGCGGCCGCATCAACGAGGCAGAGTTGGCCCGCTACGTCGAGTGGCTGATCGCGGGCGGCGTGCACGGCCTCTATCCCAACGGTTCCACGGGGGAGTTCCTCCGGTTTACGGTCGAGGAACGACGGCGGATCGTGCAGATCGTCTGCGATACGGCCGGCGGCCGCGTGCCGATCGTCGCGGGAGCCGCCGAGGCGAACGTGACGGAGACGATCAAGGCCTGCGAGCACTGCCTCGAGGCGGGAGCCCGGGCGGTGGCGGTCGTGTCGCCCTTCTATTACCGGCTCTCCCCGGAGAGCGTGTATGCCTACTTCCGCGAGATCGGCCGGCACAGCCCGATCGACGTCACCCTCTACAACATCCCGATGCTCGCCTCGCCGGTCGACGTGCCCACGGTGCGGCGGCTGGCCGAGGAGTTTCCGCGGATCGTGGGCATCAAGGACTCGAGCGGCGACATCTCCCACATGGGCCGACTGGTCGCGGCCATTCGCGCGAACCGGGCCGATTTCACGTTCCTCACCGGCTGGGATGCGGCGCTCGTGCCGATGCTCTTGGCAGGCTGCAACGGGGCCACGGTGGCGTCGAGCGGGATCGTGCCGGGCCTCACGCGAAGCATCTACGACGCCGTGCGGGCCGGCCAGATCGAACAGGCATTCGATTTGCAGCGGAAGCTCACCGAGTTCTTCGACCTTGCGATCCTGGGGGCCGATTTTCCCGAGGGCTTCCGGGCGGCCGTTGAACTCTGCGGCTTCCGCATGGGAGCGTCGCGGCAGCCGGCCACCGAGTCGCAGCAGGCCGACCGTCGCCGCCTGGCCGAGCGGATTCGCGAGAAACTCGACGCCCTGAGGGCCTGAAGGCGTCGGCGTTCAGGGCGACCGTTTCCGCGTGAGCATGAACTCGTTGCCCTCTGGATCGACGCACATCGCCAGGTGCGGGGGCTCGCCGTTTTCGTCCGCGGGCTCCCGCGCGACTTGGCCGCCGGCCGCCACCACCTCCCGTGCTCCCGCCACGACGTCGGCCACCTGAAAGCTCAGGCCAGTCCAGGTGCGTTTGCCCTCGCCGCCGCCGTGGATGCCGATGACTGCGTCGAGGATTCCGACCTCGACGATGGCCGGATTCCGGCGGAGGATGCGGCCTCCGAAGAGCGTGCAGTAGAACCGGGCGGCACGATCCATGTCTGCCGCCCAGATGACGTATTTCACACGTTCGACGTTCATGGCTGGATTGAATCAGGTCGGCTCGACGCCGTCCAGGGATGGGGTTGGAGGGGAAGGGGAGCCGTCGTCGCGAACCGGCGGTCACGAGCCCGGCGGACATTCCTGAAAAAAAGCCTCGAGCGCGTCGCGGCGGCTGCGCAACGGAGGAAACTTCGTGTTTCTCAAGGGCGCGAATGGCGGCCGCTTCGCGATCACCGGGAAGGCCGCCGACGTCACGGGAGTGCGGGGAGTCTGAATCCCCAGCAGCGTGAAAAATTCCTCGGCGAATCCATACCAGGTGACGCCCGGCCCCTCGTTGACCAGGTGGTAGATGCCCGGCGGAAAGTGGTCGGTGAGCAGCCGCAGCGTGGCCGTGGCCACGTCACGGGTGTAGGTGGGGCTGCCGACCTCTTCATCGACGATGTTGAGAGCAGGCTTCGTCTTGGCCAGCCCCACCATGAGGCTCACGAAGCTCGCCTTCGAGAGCTTTGAGGGACCGGGCCGACCGAAGATCTTGGAGAGCCGACAGACGTAGAACCGGCCACCGGCGGCCGCCACGGCCTGCTCGCCGGCGAACTTGCTCTCACCGTAGGCGGAGAGCGGCGCGGGGGTGTCGCCTTCCTGGTAGCCCTCGGGCTTGTCGCCCGCGAAGACGTAGTCGGTGCTGTAGTGCACGAAAGCCGCGCCCGACTCGTGGCAGGCCCGAGCCAATTCGCCCGGCACCTCCGCGTTGAGCCGCCACGCGACGGCACGGTTGTCCGGGTTCTCCGCGCCGTCCACGTTGTTGTACGCGACGGCGTTGATCACGGCCGTGAAGCCGCGGCTGATCAACGCCCGGGTAGCGGCCTGGTCGGTGACGTCCAAGTCGTCGCGGTCGCAGCCGACCACCTCGTGGCCGGCTGCCGAGAAGACCGTCACCAGATCGTGGCCGAGATTGCCCTGGGAGCCGAGGATCAGGATTTTCATCGGGACGGTCATCGCGCGGAACAACTCCGGGTGTGCGGATCGAAGGGTGTG
>JBIIYN010000209.1:0-6839 GCA_044346795.1 Pirellulales bacterium | reverse complement strand
AACTGCTCGTACTGGGCCCGGAGCTGCGGGCTCATGCTCGTCCGCGTGAGCGGCTCTCCCGCCCCCTTGAACTCTCCCACCTGGAGGATTTCGGCATCGACACCGAGCTTGTCGAGCATCGCCTTGAAGAAGGTCACCTCCGTCCTCACCCCGGTGATCTCCAGCGTGGCCGCGGGTGGCATGGCCACGGTGTCGCAGGCCGAGGCCACCATGTAGTGGACAGGCTCCGCGCCGACGAGATGGGCCGCCACCGGCTTGCCGGCCTTGCGGATGCGGCCGATCGCCGCCCGCAATTCCTCGGCACGGCCGCGGCCGAGGGCCGGCGACTCGATCGACAGCACCACGCCCTTCACCCGCGGATCGGTGGCAGCCTTGTCGAGCCGCTCGACGATCCGGTGCAGGTGGGGCGACACGTCGGCCAACAGTCCCCCCTGGCCGACGCCGTCGGGGATCGAGCCGGCGAGAGTCACGTGCGCGATCAGGAGGGTTTTTTTGGCGGGCGTCTTGCCGGTCGGTTTCTCGGCCGGCTTGTCGGTGCTCTTCTCGGCCGCGGGCTCGGCCGTCGCGGTCTGCGCCAGGACGAACGAGGGCACGAACGAGGGGGCGACCGCGGCTGCGACGACCACCACGCCCGACAGCAGGCGGCCAAACCCGAACAATCCGCAAGATTTCCCGGGTTGGCGAGGGCCCCGAGGGCCGGATGCGGGTCGCGTCATGTCTCCACTCCCAAAAAGCTGAAAACAGGCAGCCGAAAAACAGGGGGCTTGAAAATGAACGGCCGTATAGTAAGATACCGACGTCCACACGAAAGCGACGGTTCACCGCGGATGGCGGTGTTCGCCCGCATCATACCACCAGTTCCACACGCCACCCACAGGAAAGCGGCGACGCCGCGTGACAGACATGTCCAAAACCGCATCCGCTCGTAAGGCCAAGACCTCCCGCGCCGCCGGCAAATCCGCCACCAAGTCGAACGCCAAGCGGCCCACGGCCGCGGCCCTGCGGAGCGTGGCCTCGTTGCAGAACGACCTGCTCGGCCGCACGGCCGAGGCGGCCGCCGGCGAGGGCGACGATGCCCCGACGAAGCGGCAGATGGAGATTTATGCCTTCATCCGCGACAAGATCCACACGAGGGGCTACGGCCCCACGGTCCGAGAAATCGGCTCGGCCTTCAAGATTCGCTCGCCCAACGGCGTGGTCTGCCATCTCAAGGCGCTCGAGCGCAAGGGACTGATCACCCGCGGTAAAAACATGTCTCGCGCCATCGAACTGGTGGCGGAGCCAGCCCACCTGCGTGGCCTCCCGCTGGCGGGCTGGGTGGCGGCAGGCACGCTGCGTGCCGCGGAGGAGCAGAGCGAGCGGATCGATTTCGAATCCCTCTTCAAGCGGGACAACCATTTCGTGCTGAAGGTGATGGGTGACTCGATGATCGACGCCCAGATCGCCGATGGCGACTGGGTGGTGATCCAGAAGAAGCAGACGGCGCACTCGGGCGACATCGTCGTGGCGCAGACCGAAGACGGCGAAGCCACGCTCAAGCACTGGTTTCCGGAGCGCGACCGCATCCGTCTGCAACCGGCCAACTCCGGAATGAAGCCGATCTACGTCAAGAATGCCCGCGTGCTCGGCGTGCTTGTCGGCGTGGTCCGCAAGACGGGATAGCCTTGGCCGCGTCACGCGACCGGGGCGGCTTCCTGCATCTGGTGGAGCTTGTTGTAGAGCGTCTTGAGGCTGATGCCGAGTTCCTCGGCGGTCCGCGCCTTGTTGCCGTGGTTGCGTTCGAGCCCTTCGAGAATCGCCCGCATTTCCAGATCGCGGAGGCTTTCGGGCTTGCGCGGCGGACCGGCCACGACAGCCGGTGCGACCGCGTTGGCCGCAGGCTCAGCCGCCACCGCGGCGCCGGGCGAAGTGTCGGGCGTGGTGACGGCCGGGGGCTTGATGACGGCCGCTGACAGGCTGGCCAAGACGCCCAGGCGTGCCGGCAGATGCTCCGGGGAGAGCGGCAATTCATCACAGAGCACGAGTGCATGCTCGACCACGTTGGCCAGCTCGCGGATATTTCCCGGCCAGCGATGGCGTGCGAGCGCCTCGAACACCTCCGGCACGGCGACCACGGCGCCGGGCGGGGTCTGCGGCCGCGCCTTGTGCACGAAGTGCCGCACGAGTTCGGGTAGGTCTTCGACCCGCTCCCGTAGCGGCGGGATGGCGATCTCGAACGTGTTGATCCGGAAGAGCAGATCCTCCCGGAATTCCTCGGCTGCCACCATCTCCTCGAGCGACCGGTGGGTGGCACACACGACCCGCACGTCCACCGTGATCGGCTGGTTGTCCCCCACGCGCCGGATCTCCCCGCTCTCGAGCGCCCGGAGCAGCCGCGACTGCAACTGCCTGGGGAGTTCGCCGATTTCGTCGAGAAAGAGCGTGCCGCCGTCGGCCACCTCGAAGAGCCCTGCACGGTGTTCGTCGGCGCCGGTGAAGGCCCCCTTCCGATGGCCGAACAGTTCGCTCTCCACGAGGTGCTCGGGCAACGCGCCACAGTTGACGGCCACCAGCGGCCCCGCGGCCCTCGGGCTTCCCTCGTGGATCGCCCGGGCCACGAGTTCCTTGCCCGTGCCCGTCTCGCCGCGGACGAGCACGTTGGCATCGCTCGCGGCCACGCGGGCGACCAGCCGCCGCACCCGCTCGAGGCCGGCCGACGCGCCCACCAGGTGGCTCGTGCCCTCGGCCCGCCGCACGCGGCGTTCGAGGGCCCGCAGCCGGGTCGTCAGCTCCCGCTTCTTTCGCACCCGCTCGAGAACGGCCTGGATCTCCGCCAGCTTGCAGGGCTTGGTGAGGTAGTCGAAGACGCCCTGCCTGACCGCGGCCACGGCGCTCTCGAGCGACGACTTGCCGGTGATGATCACCGTCTCGGTGTCGGCCGACGTCTCGCGCACCCGCCTGATCACCTCGAGCCCGCCCACGCCGGGCATGTCGAGATCGACGATCACGCAGTCGTAGGAGGTGCGCTCGAGGGCCGCGAGAGCCGTCCGGCCGTCGGGGCAGACGGTCGCCTCGTGCCCCAGCCGCGGCAGTTCGATCCGCATGAGTTCCTGGATCGACGTCTCGTCGTCGGCGAACAGGATCCGCATCGGCCTGGCATGCTGCTTCATGGCGAACCTCCCAGATGTACCTGAGAATGCACTCGCGTTTGATGGAGCACCGGCTTCGGGGCGGCAACAGTCTCGTCGCGTGGGCAGGATAGCCCAAAGCTCCTCGAGCGGTCGCCGACCCCTTCGCCTCGTCCACTGGTTTGCCAAATCATCGCGAAAACCATTCTTGAAAATTGTCAGGCGGCGTGGGCGGTCTGGTTGGCGTCCACGGAAGGCGGCGGTGCGCCGGCGGCGGCCGCGACGGCCAGTGGCAGGGTGACGCGGAAGGTGGAGCCCTGACCGGCTCCGGCGCTCGTGGCCTCGATCCTGCCGCCATGGTCGGCCACGATCCGGTGCACGATCGACAGGCCGAGGCCCGTGCCCTGCCCCGACCGGCGCCGCGTGAAGAACGGCTCGAAGAGATGTTCGAGCACCTCGTCCGTCATCCCGCAGCCGTCGTCGGTGATCGAGAGCAGCGCCTCGGCGTTGCTCCGGCGCACGCCCACGCGGACGTGCCCAGCTTCCTCGATCGAGTCGAGCGCGTTGACGAGCAGGTTGAGCACCACCTGCTTGATCTCCTGCGGATTGACCATCACGAGCACGTCGGGCCCCTCGTCGATCTCGATCGAGCGGCCGGCGAAGCGGCCAACGTGCCGCAGCATGTCGGCCACGTCGGCCACGAGGGCGACCAGCGCCGTGGCCTGCCGCCGCACCTCGCCCAGCCGGGAGAAGTCGAGGAGCTTCTCGGTGATGCCCTTGCAGCGGAAGGCCTCGTTCTGGATCAGCTCCAGGTAGCGCTTCACGATCTGCGCCTCGGCATCGTCGGCCGCCAGCGTCTCCAGCCGGCTCTCGAGCGACTCGGCGCACATGGCGATCGAGGCCAGCGGATTGTTGATCTCGTGGGCGACGCCGGCCGCCAGGAACCCGACGCTCGCAAGCTGTTCGCTGCGGATCACCTCGCGGGTGCGGAGCTGCACCTGCCGGTCGAGGTCGTCGCGGATCTCCTCGAACCGCTCCGTCATGTCGTTGAGCGCGGCGGCCAGTTCCGCCATCTCGTCACGGGTGTCGAGCTTGAGCCGGAACCCGAAATCCCCCGCCGCCACCCGGCGCGAGCCGTGGCCGAGCAGCCGCAGCGGCCGGAAGACCCAGCGGTAGCTCAGGGCGCCCAGCGCCGCCAGCAGCGCCGCGGCCGCCAGTGCCGAGGCCCAGGTCGTGACGATCAACGTGCGATAGCCACTGCGGACCTCGTGCGAGAGGTCGCTGAGCCGCTCCTGGAGAAACGACGGCAGCGCCGCGGTCAGTTCCGCAAGGTGGTCGAGGTGCGGCCCGCTCTCGAGCAGCCGGCCGCGTTGCCAGGGAACGCTGCTTTCGTCCGCTTGCGAGTCCGCGGGGTCCGGGGGATCGGACGCGACGATCCGTTCGATGCTGTCGAGGCAGGCGGCGATGGTGGCGGCCGTCTCGCGTTCGCGGCTCCGGTCGCCGAAGGGAAACGGCATGTCATCCAACTCCCCCTCGCCCAGTTCGTCGCAGTAGCGATCGAGGGTCCAACGCGTCCGCGAGACCTGCCCCGTGAACGTGTCGGCGAAGACCGGCTCGTCCTCGTCGTTCTCCGTCGGAGCGGGCGGCACGGCCACGATCCCGCCGAACTCGGCCTCGCCCGACAGCGCGCGGGCATGCACGAGCCGCAGGCTGCCGACGCCGGCGCTCAATTCACTGGCCCGTGGCAGCTCGGCCGCCCGGCAGCTCAGCGACCGCACCAGCCGACGGTAGGAATAGACGCCGAGGAAGCTGCTCGCCGACAGCACCGCCACCATGATGCCGACCAGCGCGCCGCCGAGCAGCAGCTTGTTGCGGATGGGGCGTCGCTTGATCACGTCCGGGCTCCTGCTGGCAGGCTGCGGTGGCGGGGAAACGTAGCAAACCCCCCGCCCCGCCAGAAGGGCGACTTTTCCCGTATCAGCCGCTCCACGCGACGGCTCGGCATGTGAGGCGGGCCTGGCGAAATGGCGGGCATTGTCTCGGCCCCGTCCCGTCGCTTCCGCTCCGGGCTTTTATGCGAACGGCACGCAGCCGGGATCGGCAGGGCGGGCGGGGCGGGCACGCAGAGCGAGCGGCCGTCTTCACGCGACCGCTCGGCATCCTGCCGCCGGTCGCTTGGCGACCGCAGGTCGCTGGTGCCGACACGGCCGGCTGTGTTCACGCGACGGCTCGGCATCCTGCCGCCGGTCGCTTGGCGACCGCAGGTCGCTGGTACTTACCCGGCCCTCCGGGCCTGGCGCGTCATGCGAGGGCGGAGCGTGACCGCCCCGGCCGGCGGCCCACGTTCACGCCGCTACACGAGCCCGAATCGCTTCCTCAAAAACCACTCGGTGCACAGGCAGCCGGCCAGGAGCAGCAGCATCGGCCACTTGTCCCAGGGGGTGAACGACCACTGCTCGGCCGTCTCGAAGGCCGGCGGCTTCGCCGCGATCTCCGCGAACACGGCGGGCAATTCCTCCGGCAGCCGCACGCCGCCCCCGGTCGCCTCCGCCAGTTGCCGCATGAGCAGCGGATTGGCCCGCGGGTTGGCCAGTTCCAGATCCTGCCGCACCACCGTGAATCGCGCGGTGCGCTCCCGGGGCGCCGCCTCTGCCGGCCGCGTCGACTTCACGACCAGCTTCCAGTCGCCCGGATCGGTGAAGTCGGCCGCCGTGCCGGCGAACGTCTCCCCCTTGCGCGCGATGCGGACGGGCCGCGACTGTCCGGTCGGCGACACGGCGACCGCCTCCATCGCCACGTCGGTCACCGCCGTGCCGTCGGCCTTCGTGACCCCGGCGTCGAACGCGAGCGGCACGCCCGACGACACACGGCGCTGCGCGAGCCGAACCCACAGCGTGTCCTGCCCGGCGTCGTCCTGCTTGGCGAGCCAGAGCACCAGCTGCCGCCAGAATCGCCGATGCTGCTCGGCGGCGCCCTGCATGACCCAGCGCCAGGTCGAGTCGCCCGCGAAGGCCAGCACGCGGCCGTCGCCATATTCGCGGCCGACGAGGAGCGGGCGGCCGTCGGCCGTCACCGCCAGGGGCTTGGCCGCGGGCACGAGCCGCCCCAGATCGTTCGCCCCTTCGAGCGGGGGCATGGCCTGCCAGACCGCCCGCGACTCCTGGTCGCCGGCCGCCTGCCGCAGGATCGACACGCCGCCGAAGCGGGCATCCGGCAGCATCTGGAGCGGCCCCTTGAGATGCAGGCTCTCCCGCACCGGCTCGTCGAAGGGCTGCCGCGCCAGCCGGTCGGGCTCGAACGGCAGCGCGGGCGCGAGCGCCGAGCCGCCCCAGCCCCCCGCCTCGAAGGCGTGAAAGCCGCCGAGCAGGCCGATGCCCGCCCCCGCCTGCACCGCGCGCAGGATCTTCTGCAGGTCTTCGCGACGCAGCGCGCTTGCATCGAGATCGCCGATCAAGAAGACGTTGTAGTCGGCGGCGAGCTGACGGCCGAGATCGACCGGCCAGTCGTCGCGGCGCGCCGAATCGATCCAGCGGAAGTCGACCTGCATGTCGGGACTCGCCGCGAGCACGCGCCGCAAGAACCGCTGCTCGACCCGCAGGCTGCCCTCGAGGTAGAGCACCCGCAGGCCGCCATCGACCACCTGCACGAAGGTCGAGAGCTCGTTGTTGGTGACCACCGTCTCCCCCTCCTGCCGCTCGACGACGAGCGACAGCTTCTTCTCACCGAGGCTCT
>JBIIYN010000208.1:0-6855 GCA_044346795.1 Pirellulales bacterium | reverse complement strand
CTCGAGAAGCCCGACATCCCGCGGCCGGCCGACGGCATCCCGCAGGACATCGCCGAGCACATGCGGCTGATGTGCGACATCCTCGTGCTCGCCTTCCAGACCGACACCACGCGGATCGTCACGCTCAAGCTCAACAACGACCACTCGGCCCTGCGGTTCCCGAACCTGCCGCGGACCGACAACCCGTCGCAGGGGATCGACTACATGATCCACCACCTGCTCTCCCACTCCGACGGCGCCGACTGGCTCACGGTCAACCGCTTCTTCATGGAGCAGATGGCCCACGTGGCCCGGCGGCTCGACGCCATCCAGGAGGGAGAAAGGACGGCGCTCGACAACTCGATGGTGCTCATGTGCTCGAGCATGATGGCCGGCGCGAAGCACGACAACGACCAGCTGCCGCTCGTGATGCTCGGCCGGGCGGGCGGCCGGATCGAGACGGGCCGCGTGCTCGACTACACGGGCAAGCCCGACCGGCAGATGTGCCGGCTCTATCTCTCGCTCATGGAGAAGATGGGCGTCCACGAGAAGACCTTCGGTGACGCCAGCGAGCCCTTGAGCGACGTCTAGCCGCGCCGGCCGGTGGTCCCCGCAGGTGCGAGGGTGGATTGAACGCTCCCTACGATTCCCGTTATCCGTCGATCGACGACCTGCGGGCCCGCGCCCGGCGGCGCGTGCCCCGCTTCATCTTCGAGTTCCTCGACGGCGGCTGCAACGAGCACGTCAATCTGCGGAAGAACACCGATGAGATCCGTGACGTGGAGTTGCGGCCACTGTATCTGCGGCAGAAGGGCGAATCGTCGCTCGGAGCAGAACTTTTCGGCCGCGTGTACGACGCCCCCTTCGGCGTGGCGCCGATCGGTCTGCAGGGGCTGATCTGGCCCGGCGCTCCGGAGGTGCTCGCCCGGGCCGCCGTGGACGAGAACCTGCCGTTCATCCTCAGCACCTGCAGCACGGCGAGCATCGAACGCATCGGCGAGATCACCGGGGGCGATTTCTGGTTTCAGCTCTACAACCCCGTCGACCCGGCCATGCGGACCGACATTCTCGATCGCGCCGCGGCGGCCGGATGCAGGGTCCTGGTGATCCTGGCCGACGTCCCGACATTTGGCTTCCGTCACCACGACATCCGCAACGGGCTGGCGATTCCGCCAGCGATCAACGTGCGCAGCGTGCTCGAGATGGCGGGCAGTCCCACGTGGGCTTTTCAGACCCTGCGGCACGGCCAGCCCACGTTTGCCACGCTCACGAAATACATGCCGGCGGGCCTCGACATGAAGCAACTGGGCCTGTTCATGAACAGGACTTTTTCCGGAAAGCTGTCGCCGGAGATGCTCGCCACCATCCGTGATCGCTGGAAGGGGAAGCTGGTGCTCAAGGGGGTGGCCACGGCGGAGGATGCCGGCGTGGCCGTCAGGCTCGGGCTCGACGGCATCATCGTTTCGAACCACGGAGGCCGGCAACTCGACGCGGGTCAGTCGGCGATTCATTCCCTCGGACCGATCGTTCGGGAGCATGCGGGACGGATCAAGATCATGCTCGACAGCGGAATCCGCTCGGGCCCCGACATCGCGAGGGTGCTCGCAAGCGGTGCGGAGTTCGTGTTTCTGGGCCGCGGGTTCATGTATGGAGTGGCCGCCCTTGGCACGGCCGGCGGTCGGCACACGATGACCATCCTCAAGACGCAGCTGAAGCAGGTGCTGGACCAGATCGGCTGCGATCGGATCGCGGATCTCCCGCGGCATCTGGTGCGGCATGAGGGATCGGCTTCGCCCTCCGAGGCGCGGGCAGGCCATGCCACTTCGGCGTCACCGGCATCCGGATTTGGACATCCATGGGGAGGGCCGTCGTGACGGAAAGCTTCCGCTCCCGCCTGCGTCGCGGCGACACGCTCGTCGGGCCGATCGTCACGATCGATTCACCGGAGGTGGTCGAAGTGCTCGACGCGGTCGGCTTCGACTGGCTGTTTCTCGATGCCGAGCACTCGCCGATCTCTCCCGGCCACCTGCAGCGGCTGATGATCGCCGCACGCCGCACGCCATGCGTGGTTCGCGTGCCGGCGCACGACGAATTCTGGATCAAGCAGGCGCTCGACGGCGGCGCGGCCGGCATCATCGCGCCGCTGGTGAACACGGCCGCCCAGGCCCACGCCGTCGTCTCGCGGGCGAAGTATCCGCCGCTCGGCGGCCGCGGCGTCGGCACCGCACGGGCACTGGGCTACGGCTACTCGATCGCCGACTACGTCGGCCGGGCCAACGAAGAGACGGCCGTGATCCTCCAGGCCGAGCACCGGGACGCCGTCGCAAACATCGAGGAAGTCGCCGCCACGGCGGGGGTCGACGCGATCTTCGTGGGCCCGTTCGATCTCTCGCTGAGCATGGGCAAGCCGGGGCAGGTGTCCGATCCCGACGTGGTGCGGGCGATCTCGAACGTGCGCGACGCGGTGCAGGGCCGCGGCCTGCCGCTGGGAATCTTCGGCGTCGCGCCGGAGTCGGTGAGCGGCTGGATGGGCCGGGGCTTCACGCTGATCGCCTGCGGCGTCGACATGATGCTGCTCGGCGCTGCCGCGCGGAGCATGCTCGCGCAACTGCGTTGACGGCCGGCCGACGGCGGCAGACCAAGTGAGACAGGCGAAGGGGTCGGCGAAAGCTCGAGGAGCTTTGGGCCGCCCCGGCCCACGCGACGAGACTTTTGCCGCCCCGAAGCCGGTACTACACCAAAGTCGAATGCGCTCGAGCCGACGGCGGCAGACGCAGCGGGTCGAGTCCGGCGGGACCTGGTACTGTCGACAGCGTTGGCGACCGCCGGTACACTGTTTTCCTTTCGAGGAGACCACCGATGAAAATCGAGCGATTTCTTGCCTCCGGCCGCGAGCACTATGGCCGGCTCCATGACGACGGACGCACCACGCTCCTGGAAGGGGATCTCTTCGCCGGCCTCCGCGATACAGGAACGCCGGTCGCGGTCGAGAAACTCCTCGCTCCGCTGGTGCCCCGCGACATCCTCTGCGTCGGCCTCAACTACAAGCAGCACGCCGCCGAGAGCAACGCGGAGCCTCCGGCGCACCCCGTGCTGTTCATGAAGAACTCCGGCACGCTGCAGAACCCCGGCGACCCGATCATGCTGCCGCGGACGCTGCGGAGCGACGAGGTCGACTACGAGTGCGAACTGGCGGTCGTGATCGGAAAGCGGTGCCACAACGTCCGCCGGGCCGACGCGCTCGCGCACGTGCTCGGCTACACGTGCGCCAACGACGTCTCCGCCCGCGACTGGCAGCGGAACGGCGGCGGCGGCCAGTGGTGCCGCGGGAAGACGTTCGCCACGTTCTGCCCGCTCGGGCCCGCGCTCGTCACCACCGACGAGATCACCGACCCCAACCGGCTGGCGATCCGCACGATCCTGAACGGCCAGACGCTGCAGGACTGGAACACGAGCGACATGATCTTCGACGTGCCGACGCTCGTGGAATTCCTGTCGGCGAGCATGATCCTGAATCCCGGCACGGTGATCCTCACGGGCACGCCCCACGGCGTGGGCGTCGCCCGCAAGCCGCCGGTGTTCCTCAAGGCCGGGGATAGCGTCACGATCGAGATCGAGGGGATCGGCAGGCTCACCAATCCGGTGGTGGAGGAAGCGGCCGCGTAGGCCGCGGGATTCAAGCGGTGGCTGCCGCCGACGAGCCCACGTCGTCGACGCCGCCACAGCGGGCGGGTATCATGCAGTGCTCGCGGGCGGCTCCGCCCAAGGCGTGCCTTTCCCAGCTCTCGATCCCCCACGGTATCCGTGCCCAAAAGCCCATCATCGTCGGCCGCGCCCCGCGTGGACCGCGTCCGCCTGTCCCAGACCGTCTGTTCCCGGCTCTCCCGTGCCATCATCGCCGGCGATTTCGCGCCGGGGTCGCGGATCTCCGAGCCGACGCTCTCGACGATGCTCGGCGTGAGCCGGGCGCCGATCCGCGAGGCGTTGATCGAACTGGAACTCCGCGGTCTCGTCGAGTTCGACCCCACGGGACACACGCGAATTCCGGAGCTCACCCCCCGCGACATCGAGGAAATTCACGCCGTCCGACTGATGATCGACCCGGTGGCGGCCGGGCTGGCCGCCGAGCGCGGCCATGCCAAGGACTTCACGTCGCTCGAGGCGAACATCGCCGCCACGAAGTCGGCGAAGACGCTCGCCGACGTGTCGCGGCTCGACGCGGAGTTTCACGACCGGATCGTCCACGCGGCGGGCAATCGGCGGCTCCTGCTCTGCTGGAACTCACTGCGCGACCAGTTCGCCCTCTGGCTCACCCAGATGCAGCTGCGGCAGGAAGCGGTGACGCACCGCGTGCGGCAGGACACGGTCGATTCGCACCGCCGCCTGCTCGAGATTATCCGCTCGGGCGACGCGAAGAAGGCGACCGAGGAGGGACGCCGCCACGTGGCCAGTTGGATCAAGCTGATGCCGCAGGTGCCTGTCGGGGGTTGAATACAGGACTCATGGACTGCCGTCGCAATGCGACGGGGGTTTGGCGTTGCTGCCCATGAATCGACATTTCATCGGTCAATGAGGAGCGTCGAACGCGGCGATCCTCGCGGCGAGTTCGCCGAGGAACCGGGCCGCCGGGCCGCCGTCGACGATGCGGTGGTCGAACGTGAGCGAGAGCGGCAGCTGGCGCTCGAGCACGAAGCCCTCCTGGCCGCCGGGAGGCGGCACGGGCTGCATCCGGATCGCCCCCACGCCGAGGATCGCCGCCTCGGGATGATTGATCACCGGCGTGAAGAACTCGATTCCATACGAGCCCAGGCTCGTGAGCGTGAACACGCCCCCCTGCATGTCGGTGGCCGTGAGCCGGCCCGACCGCGCCCGTTCGACGAGCCACCGCGTCTGCCGGGCCACCTCGGCCAGCGGCGAGGCCGCCACGTCGCGGACCACCGGCACGACGAGGCCGCCGGCCGCGTCGACCGCCAGGCCGATGTCGATCCGGTCTCCCGGCAGGGTGAGATGCGTCTCCTCCCAGCGGGCGGCGAGCAGCGGATGGGCGAGGAGCGTATCGGCGACCGCCTTGAGCAGCATGTCGTTGAGCGTGGCCGCCTCCGGGCCGAAGGCCGCCTTGAGCGAGGCGCGGACGGCGAGCACCGCCGTCGCGTCGGCCCACGCGGTGAGCGTGACCGGCACCGTTTCCTGGCGGCTGCGCACCATCTGCCGGGCGATCGTGCGGCGGATCTGCGTGATCGGCACGATGGTCGCGCCTGGTGGTGGGGCGATGGGTGCCGGGGCGACGGGCGCGCCGGCGCCAAAGCGCGGTGCCCCTGCGGTCGCCGCGGCCAGCACGTCGCGTTCTCGCACGCGGCCGCTCGCGCCACCGCCATGGACCATGGCGATGTCGATCCCGCGCTGCCGCGCGGCGCGGCGGGCCCGCGGGGAACTCGTCGCAGCATGACCGGCTCCATTCACGCGAGCAGCCGGTGCGTGCCCGGTGTTCCCGGGTTGCGGCCCGGTCACGAGATCTTCCCGCGAGAGCCGTCCGCCGGGTAGTCGCGGGCTGACGCTCGAAAGATCGATGCCCATCTGGCGGGCCAGCCGACGCACGCTCGGCGATGCCGCGACCGGGATCGATGGCGGTGGCGAGTGCGGCTGCCGGGTGACCGGAGCGGCGGGCGGCGCGACCGGCGAAGCCGGCGCAGGCGGCGCGGCGGGCGTGGCCGGCATGCCCGACGCCCACGCGGGCGATTCTCCCGCCGCACAGAGCCTGCCTATCGTGCGGCCCACGAGGACGGTCTGCCCGGCGGCTGGCGCATCGGGCGCGAGATGCAGGACACCGCCATCGACCGCCTCGATCTCCTGCGTCGCCTTCTCCCCTTCGAGCATGAAGAGGGGTTCGCCGGGCTTCACGGTGTCGCCAGGCTGCTTGAGCCAGCCGGCGAACACGCCCTCCTCCATCGACCAGCCCAGGCGGGGAATCGTCACGTCAGCGGCCATCGCGTCTGAAGCTCCTCGCGTGCGTGTTCACGGTGTCCAGCCTCACTCCGCCAAAAGCCCGCGGAGCGCGGCCTCGATCGCCGCGGCATTCGGCACCACCTGCTCCTCGAGCACCGGCGCGTAGGGCGTGGGCGACGGCAGGCCCGTGACCCGCCGCACCGGCGCATCGAGATCGTCGAATCCCCGGTCGGCGGCCAGCGCCGCGATCTCGGCCGCGAGGCCGCAGGGGCCCGCCGGCTCGTCGACCACGAGCAGCCGGCCGGTCTTCGCGATCGACGCGAGGATCGCGTCGGCGTCGAGCGGCGAGACCGTGCGCGGGTCGATCACCTCGACGCTCGCCCCGTCCTTCGCCACCGCCTCGGCCGCCGCCAGGCAGAGATGGTTCATCCGGCCCACCGCCACGACCGTGGCGTCGGTGCCCGCCCGCGCGATCCGCGCCTTGCCGAAGGGGATCTCGAGGTCGCCCTGCTCCACGGGCCCCTTGAGCTGCAAGAGTTCGCGGTGTTCGAGGAAGAGCACGGGATCGTCGCCCTTGAGCGCATGGGCGAAGAGCCCCTTGGCATCCCGCGGGGTCGAGGGCACGACCACCCGCAGCCCCGGCACCTGGGCGAACATGCCGTAATAGCTGCCCGAGTGGTGCGTGGCCGCCGAGTGGCCGATCCCGATGCAGCCCCTGAGCACGACGGGCATCTTGAGCCGGCCGCTCGACATGAACTGCATCTTGGCGATCTGGTTGACGATCTCCCCCCAGGCGTCGAGCAGGAAGTCGGCGAACATGAAGTCGACCACCGGCCGCGCCCCGGCCATCGCCGCGCCGCAGGCCAGCCCGGTGAAGCCGCGCTCGCAGATCGGCGTGTCGCGGAGCCGGTCGGGGCCGTACTTGGCGAAGAG
>JBIIYN010000022.1:0-20768 GCA_044346795.1 Pirellulales bacterium | reverse complement strand
GACGGACGGCGCCGTTCGTCTGCATGAACTGCGCGGCCCTCTCGGAAACATTGCTGGAAAGCGAGCTCTTCGGGCACGAGAAGGGCGCCTTCACCGGCGCCACCGAACGGAAGGCCGGCAAGTTCGAGGCCGCCCACAAGGGCACGCTGTTCCTCGACGAGATCGGCGAGATGAGCCCGTCGATCCAGGCGAAATTCCTGCGGGTGCTCGAGGGGCACGCCTTCGAGCGGGTCGGCGGCAGCGCCCGGGTGCAGGTCGACGTCCGCGTCGTGGCGGCCACCAATCGCCACCTCGAGGAGGCCGTGGCCGCCGGCGGCTTCCGCCGCGACCTCTACTTCCGGCTCAAGGTCGTGGAGATCCTCGTCCCACCGCTCCGCAAGCGGCCGGACGACATCCCGCTGCTCGCGGCGCACTTTCTCGAACGATTCGCGGCGGAAACGGGCCGCCGCGTGCGGGGCTTCACGCCCGAGGCGGTCGAAGCGATGCAGGCCTACCACTGGCCCGGCAACATCCGCGAGCTCCGCAACGCCATCGAGCGGGCGGTCGTGCTCTCGCAGGACGAGTGGATCGACGCCCACGAACTGGCGCTCTCCCAGCTCTCCTCCCCCGGCGACACCGGCCGGGTTCCCTCGCTGCGTCCGGCGGTGTTCACCCCGACGACGCTCGACGAGATGGAGCGAAAGCACGTGCTCGCGACCCTCGAGGCGGTCGGCGGCAACAAGACGAAAGCCGCCGCGATCCTCGGCATCGAGCGCTCCACGCTCGACCGCAAGATGGCCCGCTGGGCCAAGCAGTAAGGCGATGGTAGAGCGCATTCGACTTTGGTGTAGCCCCGGCTTCGGGGCGGCAAAAGTCTCGTCGCGTGGGCCGGGGCGGCCCAAAGCTCCTCGAGCTTTCGCCGACCCCTTCGCCTATCTCACATGGTTTACCGGCGCATCGCTACAGACGGAGGGGTTGCCCACGCCCCGAGAGCCGGCGTATGCAGACAAGCGCAGCAAGGATTGCGAAGCGTAGTCTGCATCCGAGTGAGCAGAGGGCACGATGCCCTCCGCGAACGTCCGGATCTCGGGGCGTGGGCAGCCCCGACCTGCGAAACGCGCGAGGTTCGCGTGCGAGCCGCTCCGACGGTGCCCCTCACAGCCCGAAGTACCGCTTCCATCGCTCCACGTCGTCCGGCCCGGGCTCGGGCGGCTTCGTCTCCGGCGGCCGGCGGCGGGCCCGCTGCTGCTGCCGCATCGTGGCCAGCCATTCCTCGCTCGACACGGCGGCCGCGCGGCGGCGGCGGGCGGCCGCCTGCAGCCGCCGGTCGCTCGACACCACCTGCAGGCTCGACGGGGCGTCGTCGTCCTCCACCAGTTCCTCGATCAGCGAGTCGGCGTCGGGATACTCCCGCGCGAACCACACCCGGATGCCGCCGTGCGTGAGCCGGGCCGGCAGGCCGTCGGGCGCGCGGGCTGCGTCGAACACCACGATCGTGTCGCCGGCGGCCTCGCCGAGCAGGTCGACGAGCATGTCGAGCAGCGCCAGCCGCGACTTCTCGAAGCCGCGCGGGCCGCGGTCGTCGCCGAACACGCCCGACGCATGGAGCAGGTTGTAGCCGTCGATGATGAGGGTCATGCCACCGGCGGCCCGTCACGCGACGCGCAACCGCTCCTTCACAGGCGCCTCTTCACAGGCGATCCTTCACAGCCGATGCTTCACGCGGCCGGCCACGATCGTCGCCACCGCCCTGCCCCGCAGCGTCCAGCCGTCGAACGGCGAGTTCACGCTCTTGGATCGGAACGCCTTCACGTCGACGGTCCACTCCCGGGCCGGGTCGATGACGGTGACGTCGGCCACCGCACCCGGCCGCAGCGTGCCGCGGTCCACCCCCAGGATCCGGGCGGGCAGCGTGCTCAGCGCCTCGACCATGCGCGGCCAGCCGATCCTGCCCGGCGCCACCAGCCGGGTGACGGTGAGGCCGACCGCGGTTTCCAGGCCGAGGATGCCGAACGGGGCACGGTCGAGTTCGAGCATCTTCTTTTCGGGTGCGTGCGGGGCATGGTCGGTCGCGATGCAGTCGATCGTGCCGTCCACGATGCCGGCGATGATCCCCTCCACGTCGGCCGCCGTCCGGAGCGGGGGGCTCATCTTGTGGTTGGAGTCGAAGCCGCGCAGCCCCTCGTCGGTGAGCGTGAAGTGGTGCGGGCAGGCCTCGGCCGTCACCCGCGCGCCGCGGGCCTTGGCCTGGCGGATCAATGCCACACCCCCGGCCGTCGACACGTGCATCACGTGCAGCCGACCGCCGGTCACTTCGGAAAGGGCGATGTCGCGGCCGATCATCACCTCCTCGGCCGCCGCCGGCATGCCGGTCAGGCCGAGCACGAGCGACACGAGTCCCTCGTTCATCACGCCGCCGCGCGACAGTTCCAGCACCTCCTCGTGCGCGAGGATCGGCTTGTCGAACATGCGGCAGTATTCGAAGGCCCGCCGCATCAGCTCGGCGTCGTAGACCGGGGCGCCGTCGTCGCTGAACGCCACGGCACCGGCCTCCACGAGCCTGCCGATCTCGGCCAGTTCCTTCCCCTCGCGGTTCCGGCTCACGCAACCCACCACGAACACGTTGCAGGTGTCGGCGCGGGCCGCCTTCTGGCGGATGAACTCGACCGCCGCCTGGGTGTCGATCGGCGGCTCCGTGTTCGGAATGCAGGCGACGCTCGTGAATCCGCCGGCCAGCGCCGCCCGGGTGCCGCTCTCGATCGTCTCGTCCTCCTCGCGGCCCGGCTCCCGAAGGTGCACGTGCATGTCGATGAGGCCCGGGCAGACGACCATCCCGCTGGCGTCGATGATCTCGTCGGCCGTCTTCCCGCCCTGCCCGCCCTGCCCGATCGCGGCCACGCGGCCGTCGCGGACGAGCACGTCGTCGATCCGGTCGATGCCCTGTGCGGGATCGACCACCCGGCCGCCCCGGATGAGCAGCGTTCCCGGCGGTGTTTCCCCTGGTGTTCCCATCAGTTGCTCCTCTCGCCGCGGCCCGACTTCGGCGCGTCGGCCCGGCCGCCCGGCTCGCGGGGCCCGCACGTGAGCCAGAGCACACCCATGCGGACGGCCAGCCCGTTGGTGACCTGATCGAGGATCAGCGACTGCCGGCAGTCGGCCACCTCGGCGGTCATCTCGACGCCGCGGTTGATCGGCCCGGGAGCGAGGATGAGCAGGTCGGGGCGGGCGCGGATGAGCCGGTCGCGGGTCATCGCGTAGAGATGGGCGTATTCCCGCACGGAGGGAAAGGGCCGCATGTTCTGCCGTTCGAACTGGATCCGCAACAGGTTGAGCACGTCGCAGCGTGGCACGACCGCGTCGAGGTCGTGCGACACCTCCACCCCCAGTTCCCTCCACCGCTCCGAGACGAGCGTGGGAGGGCCGCAGAGGATGACCTTTGCTCCGAGCTTGAGCAGTCCCCAGAGGTTGGACCGCGCCGTGCGGCTGTGCGCGATGTCGCCCACGAGGCCGACCGTCACGCCCTGCAGGTCGCCGAGCCGTTCACGGATCGAGAAGATGTCGAGCAGCCCCTGGGTGGGATGCTCGTGCGGGCCGTCGCCGGCGTTGATCACGCCCACGTCGAGGTGCTGGGCCAGCAGATGCGGCGTGCCCGGGGTGCCGTGCCGCACGACGACGGCATCGATGCCCATCGCCTCGAGGTTGCGGGCGGTGTCGATGAACGACTCCCCCTTCGACAGGCTGCTCGTCGAGGCCGAAAAGTCGACGACGTCGGCGCCCAGCCGGCGGGCGGCCAGCGAGAAGCTCGTCCGCGTGCGGGTGGAGTTCTCGAAGAACAGGTTCACGACCGTGCAGCCGGTGAGCACCGAAAGTTTCCGGCGGCAGTCGTCGGTGGCCTCCTTGAACAGCGCGGCCGTGTCGAGCAAAAGCCGGATCTCGTCGGCCGTCAATCGCTCGAGGTCGAGCAGGTGGCGATGAATCCAGCCGGAGGGCACCCGCTCGGGCTGGGAGAGCGCTGGAGTCATGGGAAGGCTGGGCGGTTTGGTGAGCGGTGGCGGGGAAATGCTCCGGCCAAAGTCGGCGGAGTGTAGCAGTTCGCCCCGTTTTCTGTCGCCCGGTTTTCTGTCACCCGGTTTTCCGTCACCCGGCCTTCTGCCGCTTCCACCGAAACGCTCGGCTTCCCATCCGGGCATTCCCTCCCGCTTGAATTTTGGCCGTGTGAATTCGGGCTCCCGGCTTGGCCTTGCCCCGGCATGCGGAAAATTTCTACTCTCCCCGCGCTCCCCAGGCTGTCCGCATCGAGACGCATCCAGGTCTCCTTCAGCGCGGTGGGGCGACGACGCGAGGCGAAATGTGACCATCAAGAGACTCACCGCGACGACCCACGCCGCCGCCAGCCCGGGCAGCCCGCTGCTCATGGCCACGGCGATCGCCATCGCCGCATGCTCGGGCTGCACGTCGGTGATCGGTTCCGCCTACCTCCGCGAGGCCTGGCTCGACGCGGTCGAACATGCGGCCGAATCGACACCACGGCCCAAGAAAGGCGACAGGGCGTCCGGCGCGGACGCCACCAGCCGTGCCGACCATGATGCCGGCTCCCTGCCGGCCGAGGACGACGCGATGTCCGGACAGGGCGATGCCGACATCGAATCGCAGGCATCGTGGTCACCAGCCACGCTCGACGAGGCGGTGGCGGAGGCCGACCACCGCCTGTCGCGGTCGGGTGGCCTGAGCCAGGCCGCCCGCGGCACGTTGATCGCCATGCTCGAGGACACTCCCCGCCAGGATTGGCCGGTCGTCGTCGAGGAGTTCACGCTCGCGCTCGCCACGGCTCAGGGCGAGGGCACCCAAGCCACCGCCCCCGACACTCAGTCGCGCGACGCCGCTCCCGCGGTGATCGCAGAACCGGTCGCGCCGCTGCCCCCCGCCGCCCCCGCACAGACCGCGGCACCCGAGCCTCCGCGGCCCCTCACCCATGCCCAGCCGGCAGGGGCCGCGCCGGCCCAGATCGAGCCGGCCCAGCCTGAGCCGTCCCAGCCCATGTTCGCCATTCGCAACGCCTGCTTCGCCTCGCGGGTGCGGGCCTGGGGCGTCGTCGATCGCTTCGAGACCGCGGAGTTTTCACCCGGCCAGGAAGTGATCGTCTATTTCGAACTCGACCAGCTCGCCTCGCGACAGTCGGCCGACGGACACACGACCCGCGTCGACACGACGCTGCGGCTGGTCGATGCGGACGGCCGCCGGATGCACGAATGGACGTTCGAGCCGCTGGAGGAAACCTGCGACAGCCGCCGACGCGACTACTTCGCCAGGTATCTCGTGTCGCTGCCGGAGTCGACGCCGGCCGGATCGGGACGGCTGGAGATCGTGGTCAGCGACGCGGTGGCCGGCCGCACGGCCCACGCCACGCTGCCGCTGGCCGTCGCGGGGCGGTGAGCCGTCAGGGAGCCGGGAGCGGCTGGACGGGAGCGGCCGGGGCGGCAGGCTGCGGCTGATTGGCGGGGCGCGGATTGAGTTCGCGGTCCGCCTCGTCGGCCCCCACGACGGCGGGCGCATCGGCCTCCGGCGGAAACTGCTCCAGCTGCAGCAGGCTCGCGATGGTGACGGCGCCGTTCCAGCGATCGGCCTGCGACTCGACGAACGCCAGCTCGGTCTCGGTGAGGATCCGCTGCGCCTGCAGCAGGCTCAAGAAAGTCACCTCGCCCCGCGCGTAGAGCGTCTGCGTCAACTGCACCGTCTCCCGGGCCTTCGGCAGGATGTACTGCTCGTACCACTCGACGAGCCGCTGCGACGTGCGGTAGGCGGCGATCGCCTGGGCGGTCTGCGTGGCGAGGTCGAGTTCGACGGTGCGGAGGTTCGCCCGCGACGAGGCGATGTCGGCCCGCGCCGAGCGGATGTTGCCCTGGTTGCGGTCGAAGAGCGGCACGGCCATCATCACCTGCACGAGGCCCTGGTCCATCGCCGGGATGCCGACCTGCCGCTGGTAGCCGCCCATGAGATTGATGTTCGGGATCGGCTGCACGACGGCCCGCTCCAGGGCCCACTGGGCGCGGGCGATGTCGGACTCGATCACGCGGGGCCTGGCATTGGAGCGGGCCACCGCCTCCTGCAGCGTCTTTAGGTCGAAGTTCGGCAGCCGGCGGAAGATGTCGCCCTCGATGGCGCCCACGTCGGCCCGCGGCAGGCCGACCGCGGCGGCCAGTTGCCGCCTGCCGGTCTCGATGTAGACCGACGCATTGAGCAGGCGGACCTCGGCCCGGTCCCGCTCGATGCTCCAGAACAACACGTCCGCCTTCGTGCCTTCCCCTGCCTCGGCCAATTGCCGGCCGATCTCGAACGAGCGCTTGGCGATGTCCAGGAGCAGCCGGTAGATCTCCACGCGGCGTTGCGACACGAGCAGGGCATAGAAGCTCTGCCGCACGTCCGTCAGCACGTCGTACCGGGTGCGGATCAGTTCGTATTCCGCCATCTGCACTTCCCGCAGGGCGGCCTGCTGGGAGAGACGGAGCTTGCCGGCGGTGACGAGATCCTGCGCGACGGTGCCGCTCCACTGGCTCTGGTCGCCGGCGATCTGCGGCGAGAAGCCGGCCACGACGGGATTGGGGTAGAGCCGGGCCTGCACCGCCTTGCCGCGGGCCGCCTCCACGGCGGCCTGCGCGGTCCGCAGCCTGGGATGGTTCTGCATCGCCAAGGTCACGAACTCGTCGAGTGTCCGGGGCGAGGGGCCGTGGGCGGCGTCCTGCGTGACCGCGTCGACGAGCGGCGGGAGGGTGGCGTTCTCGGGCATGCTGCCGAGCGGCACGCCCGCCTCCGGCAGGCGGAGCGAACGATTCGCCTGCGACCAGTCTTCGCCCCGGCAGGCACGCTGCAGGCAAAGACTCCCCGCGAAGGCCACGCAGAGAATCGCGACCAACGGCGTCGCTAGTGTCGCCGCCACCGCACGATGGCGGGCGAGGCGAACGAAAAATGGAATTCGTGGTGGGAGCGATGCCGGCATGGTGTGGTCTCGAGGCGGTTCCGCCACCCGGAACATTCGGCAGACTCGAGCCGACCGCTTCAGCCGGAATAGACGGTACGGCCCGATTGCCGGCCGGCCCTCTCGCGGCGCTGAGAAAATGGGTCCATTGAGCGGGTTGCGTGCATTCCTCGGAATGTCGTGGCCGTGTTCGTCCGCTCCGCCGGTCGGGGGCACGTGCTCGCCGCCGGCGGACTTTGACATCGCATTCCCAATGGGAATGGTGGACCCACCCTTCCAGTCAAAGTTCACCGGCGGCTGCGCGCGACCCCCGACCAGCTACCGCTGTTTTTCGGCCGACGGGCCGCCTTCAGGAACTGGTTTCGTCCGTGCCCATCCTCGAAGCGGAACACCTGCAGAAGACGTTTGGCGGCGCGGCCGCCGGGGCCGCGAGCGTCGCCGCCCTGAATGGCGTCGATTTCGCCGTCGAACAGGGGGAATTCGTGGCGATCACCGGAGCGTCCGGCTCCGGCAAGAGCACGCTTTTGCATCTGCTCGGCGGGATCACGCGGCCCACGGCGGGGCATGTCCTGCTCGAGGGTGTCGATCTCGCGTCGCTCGCCGACGACGCGCTCGCCCGCGTGCGTCGGCGGCGGATCGGGTTCGTCTTCCAGCGGTACAACCTGCTCCCCGAACTCTCGCTCGTCGAAAACGTCGCCCTGCCGCTGGTGCTCGACGGCGTGGCGGAAAAAACGGCGGAGGCGGCCGCACGCCACGCGCTGGAGGCCGTCGGCCTGGCCCATCGGGCCGATCACCGGCCCGACGAACTCTCCGGGGGCGAGCAGCAGCGGGGGGCGATCGCCCGGGCGCTCGTCGCCGAGCCGGCGATCGTGCTGGCGGACGAGCCGACTGGTGCGCTCGACTCGGCCAACTCCCGTCGCGTGATCGAACTGCTCAGGCAGCTCGTGGCGGACCGCCGGCAGACGGTGATCCTCGTCACGCACGATCCCGGCATCGCCGCCTCCGCCGGCCGCACGATCCGCATGCGGGACGGCAGGATCGAGGCTGACGAGCGCAACGATGCGGACGCAAAGCCGATCGGAGCGGCGCGGCCATGAGCACCGCCAAGCTCCTGCGCAGGCAGTGGCGGAAGCGGCCCGGGCGGGCGCTGGCCACGGTGGCGAGCGTGGCGGTGGCCGTCGCTGCCGTGGTCGCCACCTGGGTGGCGGCCGATGCCTCGCGATCCGGCTACCGGCGGCTCGCCGAGACCGTCGAGGGCGTGCCCTCGATCGACATCTCCGCCCGCGGCGGGGGACGCTTCGAGGTCACCGCCCTGCCCCGGCTGGTCGACATTCCCGGGGTGCGGGCCGTGGTGCCGCTCTTTTTCCGCCCGACCCTGCTGCGGGTCGGCGAGAAACGCGTGCGGGAGATCGCCGTGGGAGTCGATGCGGCGGCGCTCGTCGCGGCCGGCCTGCTCACGCTCGAGGCCGGCGTGCCATGCGAGGCGGCCGACGAGATCGTCCTCGATGCTGCGCTGGCGGAGGGGCTCGGCAAGGGCGTCGGCGACGAGGTGATCATGCTGGCCCGCCGCGGCGTGCGCCGGATGACGGTCGTCGGCATCGCGAAGAGCCAGTCGCTCAAGTGGTTCGCCGAGGGGGCCGGCGTGGTGGTCGGCATCCGGCCGCTCGAGTCGATGTCGAACGCCTTCGGGCTCGTGGACCGGGTCCGCGTCGTGCTCGCGGCGGATGCGCCGCGGCCGGCGGTGCTCGCGGCGGCCGGCAAGCGGCTGCCGGCGGCGCTCACCGCGGAGGTGCCGGCCGGCCGGGCGGGCATGGCGGAAGACGTGCTCCATTCGGCGAACCTGGGGCTCGATTTCGTCACGGGCCTCACGGTGGCGATGGCCTTCTTCCTCGTGGGCAACGCGATGCTCATGAACGTCACGGAGCGGCGGCGGTCGTTCGCGCTGTTGCGGGTGCTCGGAGCCACCGGCCGGCAGGTGCGTCGTTTCGTGACGATGGAAGCGGCCCTGCTCGGTCTCGCCGGCGCCGTGGCGGGTGCCGCGGCCGGATTGGCGGGAGCGGAGCCGATCTCGGCGGGCATCTCGCGGACGCTCCAGGCGCCCCCGGCGGCGCTCGTGGTGCATCCGCTCGTGATTCCCGCGGCCGTGGCGCTCGGCACGCTCGTGGCCATCGCGGCGGCCTGGTGGCCGGCCCGCGAGGCGGCCGCCGTCGAACCGCTCGAGGGCCTGGCGTTTTCTCCGCCGCCGCCGCGGGGCGTCTCACGCCGGTTCCTGGGGCTGGCGGTGCTCCTCTGGGCCCTGTCGGCGGCGGTGTTGGCGCTCGTCGTCACGGAGCGGCTGCCGCCGCGGGCCGCGGTGCCGGCCGGCATCATGATGATGCTCGCCTTCGTGGCCACGACGCCGGTCGTGCTGCCCACGCTCGCGAAGGGGTGCGCGCGGCTGATCCCGTCGCGATGGCGGATCGAGCGGACGCTCGCCGTCGAGCAGATCATCCGGCAGCCGATCCGCACGGCGCTCACCACGGGCGTGCTCGTGGTGGCGGTCAGCAATGCCATCGGCCTCGGGCATGCGATCCGCGACAACGTGGACGACGTCCGCGGCTGGTATACGCGGCTCATGCGGGCCGACTGGATGCTGACGCATGCCGGGATGGTGAAGGGGGGCCTGTCTTCCGCCGGTCCGCGGGCGCGGCTGGCCGAGGAGGAGGTGCGTGCGGTGCCGGGCGTGCGCCGCGTGGAGGGCATCGGCGTGGCGGCCGGCCGGGTGGCCGGCGGAGCGTGCGTCGTGGTCGCCCGTGACATGCCGGCCGACAAGCCTCTTCCGATCGATCCCGTCGGCACGACGGCGGACGACATGCGACGCGCGCTCGACCGCGGTGACGCGGCCGCCGGCACGCTGCTGGCCCGTCGGGCCGGCATCAAGCCGGGGGACGAGGTGGAGGTCGAGGTCTTCGGCCGCACGAGCCGGGTGAGGATCGCGGCGCTGGCGGTGGACTACACCTCCGGCGGCGCGTCGCTGATCATGCGGCGGGATGCGGCCGCCCGGCTCTTCGGCCTGGAGGCGGCCGACATCCTGCTCGTGACGAGCGAGCCGGGAGAGTCGGCCAGCCTGCACGGACCGCTCGAGCGGATCGCCGAGCAGCACGGCATGCTGCTGCGCTCCTTCGCCGACGTGCAGACATTCATCAACGGCCTCGTATTCGGCGTGGTCAACTCGCTGTGGGCGATCCTCGGGCTCGGCTTCGTGGTCGGCAGCCTCGGCGTGGCCAACACCGTCACGATGAGCGTGCTGGAAAAGACCCGCACGCTGGGGCTGCTGCGGGCCGTCGGCATGACGAGCGGACAGGTGACCCGGCTGGTCCTGATCGAGAGCGTGATCCTCGGGCTGGCCGGCGGCCTGATCGGCGCGGTGGGGGGCATCTGCACGGCGCTCTTGATCCAGGTGGCCAGCCAACCGCTCCTCGGGCATCCGGTCCAGCCGTCGGTGCGGCCGACGGTGGTGATCGCGAACCTCTGCGCGGCCGTGGCCGTCACCGCCCTGGCGGCCTGGATTCCGGCCCGACGGGCCGTCCGCCTCGACCTGCTCGCGTCGATCGCGTCGGAATGAGGGCGGCGAACGGTCGAGTCTGACGGCTGGGCGCACCTGGCGAGGTTCGGTCGTGCCGGAAAGTCCGGTTGTCCGGACGGAAATGATGGTGCCGAACCGCCCGGTTGTCGCTGTCGATCCTGTTGTACGTCCAGGTTGTACGTCCAGGTTTGTCTGGCGGGCGGGGGCCGGATCACGAGTCGAATCGATTGCGGAGGATTGCCATGCGGGTCGTCATGCGGGCATTGCTTGTGGCGGTGGCGGCGATCGGGGGCTTCGTGACCGGGCGGGCCGACGACCTCGGTCCGCTACTCGAGTCGATGGCCGGGGCCCGGTGCGACGACGCCGTCGTCCCCGCCGATCCCGAGACAGCCCAATGCGACTCGATCACCCCGGGCTGCTGCGGCGGGCTCGACGACGAGCATCCATCGCGCCGCTTCTACCTCACGGGGATCATCGGCGCATCGTTCGGCGTGCTGCAGAGCGGCGGGACGAACACGGAGGGCGGATTCCCGAACACCGGCCGGGCTGCCGACAGCCTGCTCACGGCCGGTGGAGCCGCGGGCGTGGCGATCGATCGCGCGGGAGGGTTTCTGCGGCTCGAGGTGGAGGGCCGCGGCCGCGACGCCCTCTCGGGTCTGACCAACAGCTTCGAGCCGCCGGTGCCTGATTTCTTCTACGCCGTCCGCGCCGTCGACGGGTGGTCGGTGATGGCGAATGCCTGGCGGGATTGGCAGCTCACCGACCGCCTCGGCTTCTACGGCGGCGGCGGCATCGGCGCGGGCGGCTACCGCCTCACGGTGAACGACGGCGTGGTCTCGGGCTACGGGCACGTGGGCGGATTCGCCTGGCAGGCGGGCACGGGCACGACCTTTCGGCTCACGGAGCGGACGACCATCGACCTCGGCTACCGCTTCTTCGACACCGTTTCGGATTCCCTTCCTCTCACGGTGAACGGTTCCGGCGGCCTCCCGGCCGGGAGCTACGTCTCGAATTTCTACGCGAGCGAACTGCTCCTCTCCATCCGGGTCTACGAGCCGTTCCGCAATCGCCCGGGCCGGTAGCAGCAAATCCGAGATAGCCGAAGGAATGCTCCGGTAAACCTCGAGCGATAGGCGAAGGGGTCGGCGAAAGCTCGAGGAGCTTTGGGCCGCCGCGGCCCACGCGACGAGACTTTTGCCGCCCCGAAGCCACTGCTACACCAAAGTCGGATGCATTCCGGCCGGGAGTGTCCTCTCGGTATCGCCCGGCGGGAACGGGAAAAGTGGCCGGCGTTTCCCGTCGCTGCGGCCCGCCGCATAGGCTCTCTCGACGCAGGGAACGAGCTGGCGTCTTCACGGCCTTCACGCCCGCGGAGAAACCCGGCCATGCAGACCCAACCCCAGGTCTCCTTCGACGACATCCCGATCGACGAGCAGGTCCGCGACGCGGCGCTCGAGCACATCGACCAGCTCGAAAGCGTCTACGGCCGGATCACCGGCTGCCACGTCGTCATCGCCCAGCCCCACCGGCGCCACCGCCAGGGCCGGCTCTATTCGGTGCGCGTGGACGTCCGCCTGCCCGGCGGCGAGGTCGTCGTCAACCGCGACCATCATCTCGACCACGCCCACGAGGACGTCTTCGTGGCGCTGCGCGACTCCTTCGCGGCGACCCGCCGCAGGCTCGAGGACCACGTCCGCCGCCTGCGGGGCGTCGAAAAGCAGCACGCACCCCGCGCCCAGGGCCACGTGTCGCAGATCTTTCCGCTGCAGGGCTACGGCTTCATCGAAACCCCCGACGGCCGCGAGATCTACTTTCACCGCCACGCGATCTCCGAGCACGACTTCCAGCTCGTGGACATCGGCAGCGAGGTGTTCTACAGCGAGGAGGAGGGGGACGAGGGCCCCCAGGCGGCGTTCGTGCAGCTCGTCCATCCGCACCACCCCTGCATGCCCTCGCCCGGCGGCCGCTCCCGCGGCGCGGCCAAGAGGGAGGAGGAGAACCGATGACGGTCACCCACCCGGCGGCGGACTTCGCCGTCGCCATCCCAGCGCTCGGCCTCGACGGCGGGGCGATCGACCTGCCGGGCCGGCTCACGGTGCCCGATGCGGCGACAGGCCTCGTGCTCTTCGCGCACGGCAGCGGCTCGAGCCGCTCGAGCCCACGCAACACCTTCGTGGCCTCGGTGCTCAACGAGGCCTGGATCGGCACGCTCCTCTTCGACCTGCTCACGGAGCAGGAGGCGACCGACCGGGCCAACGTGTTCGACATCCGCCTGCTCGCCGACCGGCTCTTGGCGGCGGTGCGGTTCGTCAACGAGCACGGCCAGACGCGGCACCTGCCGCTGGGGCTCTTCGGGGCGAGCACGGGAGCCGCCGCGGCGCTCGTCGCGGCGGCCGAGGAGCCGGCCGTGAAGGCGGTCGTGTCGCGCGGCGGGCGGCCCGACCTCGCCGGCGCCGCCCTCGGGCGGGTGCACGCGCCGACGCTCCTCATCGTCGGCGGCGACGACACCGAGGTGCTCCTGCTCAACCGCCAGGCCCTGGCCGCGCTGCCCGGCGAGAAGCGGCTGGCGGTGGTGCCCGGGGCGACGCATCTCTTCGAGGAGCCGGGAACGCTCGAGGAGGCGGCGCGGCTGGCGGCGGAATGGTGTGCACGGCACGTGGGATCACGAACAACCGGAGGGTGACGATCATGATCGAACATGGCATTTTCAACGATCGCGAGGAGGCCGGCTGGATGCTCGTGGAAAGGCTCCGCGGCACGACGCTGGAACGGCCGCTGGTGCTGGCGATCCCGCGGGGCGGTGTCGAGATCGGCGCGGTGCTCGCCCGCGGCCTCGGCGCGGAGCTCGACGTCGTGCTCTCCCGCAAGCTCCGCGCCCCGCATCAGCCCGAGCTCGCGCTCGGCGCCGTCTCGGAGAACGGCGAGGTCTACCTCAACCACTTCGCAAGCGCCATGACCGACGTGGGCGATGCCTACGTCGAAGCGGAGCGGAAGCGGCAGCTCGGCGAGATCGAGCGCCGCCGGGCGATGTATCGCGCCGTGCGGCCGCGGGCGCCGATCAGCGGCCGGTCGGTGATTCTCACCGACGACGGGATCGCCACCGGAGCCACGATGATCGCCAGCCTGCACACGGTGCGGGCGGCCGGCGCGAAGGAGATCCTCGTGGCGGTGCCCGTGGGGGCCCCTGACCGCATCGACGCCATCCGGCCGCAGTGCGACCGCGTGGTCTGCCTCATGGAGCCGGAGGCGTTCTGGGCGATCGGCCAGTTCTATCGGCATTTCGACCAGGTGCCGGACGAGCGTGTGGTGGAACTGCTCCGCGAGCACGGCCTGTCGGCGACGCGTTGGGAGACCGCGGCGGCCGGCGCGTGACACGCGTCCGCCGTCCCACTCACCCCTTGATCACGCCCAGCGGCCGGAGCCGGGCAACTTTGAGCGAGAGCCCGGCCCGGTGGACGATGTCGACGACCACGTCGACGTCCTTGTAGGCGAGCGGCTGCTCCTCGGCGAGCCCCTCGCGGCTGCGGCTGCGGGCGACCACGCCGCCGCGCAAGAGCTCGGTTTGGATGTCCCTGCCCCGGGCGGCCTTCGTGGCGGCGGTGCGGCTCAGGCAGCGGCCGGCGCCGTGGCAGGTGGTGCCGAAGGAGCGTTCCATCGATCGGGGCCCGCCGCGGAGCACCCAGCTCGCCCGGCCCATGTCGCCCGGGATGATCACGGGCTGGCCCGTGTCGCGGTAGCGTGCCGGAATGTCGTGATGGCCGGCGGGAAAGGCCCGCGTCGCCCCCTTGCGGTGCACGCAGACCTCCTTGCTCGCATCGCCCACCTGGTGCCGCTCGATCTTCGCCATGTTGTGGGCGACGTCGTAGAGCAGCTCCATGCCGAGCGATTCCCACGGTTTGTGGAACACGCGGGCGAACACCTCGCGAACCTGCCACATGAGCAGCTGCCGGTTGCAGAAGGCGTAGTTGGCGGCGGCCCGCATGGCGCCGAGATACTGCCGTCCCTCGGGGCTCTCGACCGGCGCGCAGACCAGCTGCCGGTCGGGCAGGCTCACGCCGTATTTCGCCGGGGCGTCGCGGAGGGCCCGCAGCGAGTCGTCGCAGACCTGGTAGCCCAGGCCACGCGAGCCCGAATGGATGAGCACGCAGATCTGGCCGGGGTGCAGACCGAACACCTCGGCCGCCGCGGCGTCTTCCACGCGGTCGACCACCTGCACCTCGATGAAGTGGTTGCCGGCGCCGACCGTGCCGCACTGGTCGCCGCCGCGGGCCAGCGCCCGGTCGCTCACCGATTCCGGCCGGGCGTCGGGAATGCGGCCCTCGGCCTCGGTCAACGCCACGTCGTCGGCCGTGGCCAGCCCGCGGGCCTCGAGGAACGGCACCCCCTCCTGCATGAGCGTGCGGAGTTCGGCGGGCGAGAAGACGTGGCGGCCCCCCTGCCCCACCCCGACGGGCACGTCCCGAAGCAGCTGGTTGATCAGGGGCACGAGAACGGGCTGGATGTCGGCGAGGGAGAGGTTCGTCCGCATGAGCCGGACACCACAGTTGATGTCATAGCCCACGCCGCCGGGCGACACGACACCGCCGGCCGCCGGATCGGTGGCGCAGACGCCGCCGATGCAGAAGCCGTAGCCCCAGTGGATGTCGGGCATGGCGAGGCTGGCGGACTGGATGCCGGGCAGGAAGGCCACGTTGGCCACCTGCTCCGCCGCCCGGTCGCTGCGAAGCTGCGGGATCAGCCGCTCGTCGGCGAAGATGAGTCCATCGACGAGCATGCCGGGCCGGTACGACTTCGGAATCCGCCAGGTGCAATCGTCCACGCGCTCGAGCGGCCCGGTGAAGCCGCGGTCGGGCGTGGTGTCGGCCGGCGTGTCGGGCGTGGCGTCGGTCATCGGGTCGCCTGTGGTCGGTTCCGAAGAGTGGGTGCCGGGTGGATGCCAATCATACGGCCAGGCGGGCGACGGCTCCGGCTGCCCGCGTCGTTTTGTCCGCCGCTCCGACGGCGGCAGGCCGGCGCGTGGCTACACGTCCACGATCAGCGTGGCCTGCCAGCCGTGGGCGGTTTCAACGACCGACAGTTCGTGCTGGGTGATCGCCTTGATCTCGTGGGACAGCACGTGACGGGATGGGTCGTAGGGCTCGCCATGGGCGGTCGCGTGCAGCCCGGCGGCGTCGATCGACACCTCGAACCGGCAGAAGAGCATCCGGCGGAGTTCAAAGGCGGCGTGCAGTTCGCTGATCCAGTCGAAGAGCAGCCAGGTGGGGTCGGTGCCGGCGACTTCAAATCGCTCGGCATGCTCCGGCCGGGGGCGGATCTGGCCGAGGTCGCCGGCGATGATCTGGAACAGTCCGCCGGCCGCGTCGGCCATGAGTTGCGCGAGCGTCGGGGCGGTCACCCGCAGCCCGAGATCGGCCGTGTGTTCGAAGATTTCGTGCATGGTGGGAGAGTTCAGCCTCTGCTGCGCGCCCATCTCGGGCCCATTGTGCCCCCCTCGAAAGGGCCGCTATAGTATCGCCGGGGCAAGGATGACGGACGTGCCGATGCCATGAACCTCGAACGCAGGCGAGCCGTGACCCTGGTGGAGGTGCTCGTCGTCATCGCCATCATAGGCATGCTCGTCGGGTTGCTGCTTCCGGCGGTGCAGGCCGCCCGGGAGTCGGCCCGGCAGGCACAGTGCGGCGACCGGCTCCGACAGTTGGGGCTGGCGCTTCACTCCTTCCACGATGCACGGGGGGAATTCCCGCTGGCGAGGCAGGCCACGCGGAAGTATTTGGGGCCCTCGAGTTTTTCAGTCCTGCCCGAACATCTGGTGGGTGTGGCGGAACGGAATCCGGTCGATTTTCCGTTGCAGCCCAGCCAGGTCGGCAGTTGGCTCCTGCGAACGCAACCCTACATGGAGGCCGGCGAGATCGTGTCACTCTGGTCACGGCCCGACACGCTCGACGAGGCCTATGCGATGTTCTGGCAGGTCAGCCGCAGCGTGGTGTCGTCCTACGTCTGCCCTTCGGACGCGCAGGCCAACAAGGGCATCAATCCCTGGGGCTACGGCATGACGAGCTATCTCGCCCTGAGCGGCAACGACGAATCTGTCGACGACGACGGCCATGCCAGCAACGCCCGCAACGGCGTGTTTCCCACGCAGAACTGGTCGTGGTCGCCGCGGCCGAAAATCGCGATGAAGAACATCTCCGCCGGCACGAGCCATGTCTGCATGGTCGGCGAACGCCCGCCGTCCTCCGACCGGTATTACGGCCGCTGGAACATGACCGACTTCGACTCGGTCATGGCAAATCCAAACATGGAGTTCTCGGTCATCCCGACCGGGCGGAACGGCGAGGCCTGCCCCTCGCCCGGCTACTACCGGCCGGACGTGCCGGACAACCCCTGCGCGGCCACTCATTTCTGGAGTTTTCATCCGGGTGGAGGCAAGTGGCTGCTGGCGGACGGTTCGGTGACGTTCATCGGCTACGAGGCGGGCACGACGGTGCTGCCGGCCATGTCGAGCGTCAATGGTTCGGACGCCGGCGGCGAGGTGTTGTCGAGTCGTCCATGAAGAACATCGTCAATCCGCTCGGCATGCCCTGGGACAAGTATCTCGCGATGCACCTCCGCGAAATCGTCGCGGGATTCCTGCTCCTCGTCCTGCTCCTCGTCATCCTGGCGTTCGTGGACTCCCCGGGGGGCACCGCCGTGTCCGGCACCATCACCGCACAGGGCAGGCCGGTGGTGTTTGGCACCGTCACCGCGATCACCGCCGACCGGCGCACCTTCACCGTGCCGATCGAATCGGACGGCACCTACGTGCTCAGAGACCTGCCGCCGGGCCCGGTGCGGATCGCGGTGTCGAGCCCGAATCCGCGGCCCGTGACCGAGCAGCAAGCCGTCGAACCGCCGACGGCGGGCGGCGTGCCGTCCGCGACGGGCGATCGGCGACCAGCGCCGCCCGGCAGCGGGCCGGCTGCCGGAAGGCCGCGCGGCGGGGCCGCCGCCGCAACCTCGCCCGAGGGAGTGTCCATCGCGGCGCCGAATGCAGGTCTGCCCGAGCCACCGCTGCCCGCGGCTGCCCGGGCCGCCCCTGCCCGCGGCCACCCGGGCTGGTTTCGGATCCCCGGTCGCTACGCCAGTCCGTCGACGTCGGGGCTCGGTGCGGAGGTGCGACGGGGGAAAAACACCGTGAACCTCACGCTCGACTGACAGCCGGGGGACATCTCCCCCGAGTGGGCTGCTATACTTCCGTGCCCACGACACCCTTTCCTTCTTTGGAGGGCTTTTTCATGGCCGTGCACCGTGGCACCCGTTCGCTCGCTTCCTCGGCTTTCGCGACCGCAGTCGTCGTGCTCGCGTCGATTCACCTGACCGCCGCCGAGCCCACGCCGCCGCGGGCGGGCATGGCCCAGCCGCGAAGCGGCACGACCAACACGTTCGGATCGGGCACGATCACGCGCCGTTCCGACGGCACGACCAGCCAGACCCGCCCCTTCGGCTCCGGTTCGATCACGACCGAGCGGGGCCGCGACGGCAAGACGATCACCGGCCACACGCAGAAGTTCGGCTCGGGCACGATCACCCGCTGGTCCGACGGCACGACCACCGAGACGCGGCCCTTCGGCTCGGGAACGATCACGACGGAGCGGGGCCGCAACGGCCAGGCGGTGACCGGTAACACGCAGAAGTTCGGCAGTGGCACGATCACCCGCCGGTCCGATGGCTCGAGCAGCACGACCCAGCCGTTCGGCAGCGGCACGATCCAGCGGGACCAGCCGGGCAGGACCCGCAGCGGCGGCAAGTAGCGGGCCGCGGGGCATGTTCACCCGTTGAAGGCCGGCCGAAACCGTCTTGCCCAAGCCGCGATCGTTTGGGACTTTTCAGGCCCCGAAACGGATTCGATCGCCCATCACAGCCGGGATCGTCAGCGATGTCGCCGCTTCGTCGCACACAGTGCCACGATTCATCCCGAGGGTCGACCGCGAAAGGCTTCGTGCACGTGGTCGTCACGTCGTGCTTCTTCTTGTTCGCCGTCGCTGGCGCGGCATCCGGCGCCGAGCCGACCGACGCCGCACTGCGGTCGGAGCGGCCGTGGACGCGATTCCTCGCCGAGGCCTTTCCTGAGGGCCTCGATCCCGAGAAGTCGCTGGCGCCGCCCACGATCCGTGATCCCGGCCCCGACACGGCCAACTACCCCAACGGCCCCAGCACGCTGCCCCGCGGCGGCATCTACCTCGAATGGAGCCCCGCCTTCTTCACCGGGGCCATCTCCACCGTCCAGCCGCAGACCTACAACGCGGAGTTTCTCCTGCGGATGGGGCTGACCGATCGGTTCGAGTTCCGCCTCTACTCGAGCGGCTTCACCTGGCAGGCGGCGGGGCTGGGCGCGGGGGCGACGACGGGCTTCTCGCCGCTGATCTTCGACACGAAGATCCATCTCTGGGAGGAGAACGAGGAGTGGTTCATCCCGGCCACGGGCATCGAGGCCTTCGTGCAGACACCGTGGGGTTCGCCCGCCTTCGACAGCGGCACGCAGCCGGGAATCATGATGCTCTTCCGCAACACGCTCTTCTGGGGTCTGGTCGCGGAATACAACGTGGGCGTGGCCGACGACTCGACGCAGCAGGGTTTCACGCCGATCGACATCGTGCAGTGGGCGATCACGAAGGAGATCACCGACGACTTCCAGGTGTTCGTGCACGGCTTCCAGAATCAATCCGCGCTGCCACGGCTCGTCGCCCAGACGGTGGTGGGCGGCGGGTTCGTGTGGTTCCCCAGCGACCGCCTCTCGGTGTTCGGCAACTGGGGGGCGGGCACCGACAAGAGCGGACCGGCGACGACCTTCCAGGTGGGACTGGCCAACGCGTTTTGAACACACATGCCCCGTCCAGAAGCCCGCCGACGCGCATGCCGCCGGTGGGCGGCCGCGTCATTGGCCGTCGTCTTCGACACGATCCGACCACCCCCGCAGCCTGCAGTGCACCACGGCTACCTTGCCCATGTAATGGTTCATCGAAAACACCCCGGCGGCCTGCAGCATGTGCTCGCGAGCCTTGGGCGCGTCCCCGGTCGCCTCGAAGAACAGCCCCAGGTAGAGGTGCGCGTAGCAGAGTTGGTTTCGTCGGGCCTCGCCTGCACCGCGCTCGGCGGCAGCCAGCACCTCGGCTGGTTCGCACCGCCCGCCATACAGATCCATGATTTCCTTCATGGGCACCCGGGCGTCGTCCCCGACGGGCAGCAGCTTGGCCCGCGCGGCCTGCGGCCCCGCGAGCCGGGCGACGCACAGGAAATGCCAGGCGGCGTTCTCGACATCGTTCGGGTTCACGGTCCGGTGCAGTTCGAACTGCTTGACGCCGTCGTCGAATCGCCCGGCGTAGTAGAGCGCCAAGCCGCGTTGCCAAAGCTCCGGCTCCGCCGTGGGCACGGCCGAGACGAGCCGATCGAACACCCGTGCGGACTCGGCGGGCTTGGCCTCGAAAAACAGCCGCACGGCGTCGTCGAAAAGTTCACGGGGCGGTGATTCGGCGGCCGGGCTCTGGACGGCGATGACGAGCCCCATCGCGAGGATCGCCCACCGCAGTCCCGGACGGGCGGGATTCCACTCTGGATGATCGCTTCGTCGCTCCTCCGCGTGGAGCCGATCCACAAGGGCATCGAGCGTGCCACCTGCTTCGGTGAGTAGGGATTCACGAACGTGGCGGAGTTCATCGAGAATCGGATTCTTGGTCATCGGCGCTCCCCAGGAACTCGGCGGGCGTGCAGATCAGCAACTGCCCATGCGGTCATCGACCAACCGGTAGATACGGGCAGTTCGCGGGCGTTGGCGATATGCGAGCAGTCCAACATCAAAAGATACCGTACCCGCCGCGAAGGCGGCAGCGGCAACGTGCAGGGCGTCCGCCGCCGGCGGCATGGTTCCCCGCGATACCCCCTGACTCCGTGGCTTCTCCCTGCCACCGTCTGGGGTCGAGAGCCCGCTTTTTGCTGCCAGATTCGAGGTGCGATACACTAACGCCATGAAGTTCCTCATCACGCTGACGCAGGACGAAGACCGCATCTGGATTGCGGAATGCCCGAGCATTCCTGGCTGCGTATCGCAGGGCCAGTCCCGCAGCGAGGCGATCGAGAACGTCCGCCAAGCGATTGCGGCCTGCCTGGAAGTCAGGGCGGATCGAGGGATGCCCCTGACCGTGGAAACGCAGCAGGTCGAGGTCACGATCTGATGGGCCGACTCCCCGTCTTGAGCGGAGCGGACGCAGTTCGGAT
>JBIIYN010000021.1:0-20771 GCA_044346795.1 Pirellulales bacterium | reverse complement strand
CCGGCGCGACGCCGGACGAGGTCGAGGAGGGGATCTGCCAGAAGGTGGAGGAGGCCTGCCGCAGCGTTTCCGGCATCAAGAAGATCACGAGCGTGGCGCAGGAGGGGTTGGGCTACTGCGTCTTCGAACTGCAGGACAACGTGAAGGACGTGCAGAAGACGCTCGGGGAAATCCGCTCGGAGGTGGAGCGCATCCCGAGCATGCCGGAACTCGCCGAGGATCCGAAGGTGGAGCAGGTGACGCTCCGCACGCCGGCCATCAAGGTGGGCATCCTGGCCCCGCAGGGTGGCGGCAACGACGCCGCGGCGGAGGGAGAACTCCGCGACGTCGCGGAACTCGTGCGGGACGATCTCCTGGCGTTGCCGGCCGTGTCGGCCGCCAACCTGCTCGGCGCCAAGGACTACCAGATCGACATCGAGATCTCCGAGGCGACCCTGCGAAAATACGGCCTGTCGCTGCAGAAGGTGGCCGAGATCGTCCGTCGGGAAAACCTCGAACTGCCCGGCGGCACCATCCGCAGCGAAGGGGGCGAGATCCTGCTCCGCGGCAAGAACAAGCGGTACGTCGGGGCGGAGATCGCCAAGCTGCCGCTCGTCACGCTCCCGGACGGGCTGGTGCTCACCGTCGGCGACCTCGGCACCGTCCGTGACGAATTCGCCGACGTCGCCGCCACCAACAGGGTCAACGGCCGGGCGGGGATGGTCGTGTCGATCGACCGCAGTTCGGGCGAGGACCTGCTGGCGATGGTCGCCGCCGTGAAGCGGTACGTGGCCAATGCGAAGCTGCCCGCGGGCTACGACCTGACGCTGTGGGCCGACCAGTCGATCGACGTGCGGGACCGGCTCGACATGCTGATCTCCAACGGCATGCAGGGGCTCGTGATCGTGTTCGTGATGCTGGCGCTCTTTCTCGACCTGAAGATCGCCTTCTGGGTGGCCATGGGCATTCCGTTTTCGATGCTCGGCACGGGTGCGCTCATGTTTGCCACCGATCAGACGCTCAACATGCTCTCGATGTTCGCGTTCCTGATGGCGATCGGCATCGTCGTGGACGACGCCATCGTGGTGAGCGACAACGTCGACCGGCACCGCCGGATGGGTAAGAACCTGACAGCCGCCGCGATCGACGGCACCGTCGAGGTGGTTCCGAGCGTGATTTCCAGCGTGCTCACGACCGTGATCACGTTCCTGCCCCTCTGTTTCGTGTCGGGGGTGATGGGCAAGTTCATCGCCGTGATGCCCTTCGCGTTCATCTCGACACTGCTCGTGTCGCTGGCGGAATCGCTGCTCGTCCTCCCCGGCCACCTCGCCCACGAGAAGAACCTCGTCTTCACGATCTTCGGCATCGTGCTCTATCCGCTCCGTCTGCTGATGCCGATCGTGACGTGGCTGCAGCGGAGCTGCGATCGGGGGCTCAAGTGGTTCGTCCGGGGCGTGTATGCCCCGTTTCTCGATTTCGCGCTCGACAACCGCCTCTCGGTGATGGCGGCGGCGATGTGCATCCTGCTGCTGGCCGGCGGGATCGTCCGCAGCGGCATGACCCCCTTCCTGCTCTTCCCCAAGATCGACGCCAACCGGCTGCTCGCGAAGATCGTCTTCCCCGACGGCACCCCTGCGAGCGTCACCGACGAGGCCACGCGGAAGATCGAGGAGGCCGCCTTCGCGGCGTCGCAGAAGCTCTCCCCAGCCGGCGCCCCGATCGTGCAGCTCGTGCACCGGGCCGTCGGGCAGGTGTCCGCCCAGGGCGAGGTGGGGCCCGACGCGCGGATGAGCGGCAGCCACGTGGGGGCGGTCGCCGTCGAACTGGTCGAGGGCGAACTGCGGGACGTGACGAGCGAGCAGTTCATCAGCGAATGGCGGCGGGTGGCCGGCGACTTCGCCGGCACCGAATCGCTGATCTACGGCACCGAGAACATCGGCCCCGGCGGCAAGACGATCGAGTTCAAGTTGCTCGCGCAGGCCGGTGCTGATTCCGTGCGGCAGCTGGAGGCGGCCGTCGAGCGGTGCAAGGAGTGGCTCGCGCAGTATCCCGGCGTGATCGACATCGACGACGACTCGCGGCCCGGAAAGTGGGAGTATCAGCTCAAGGTGAAGCCGCGGGCCGAGGCGATGGGCGTGTCGCTGGCGGACCTCGCCGCCACGATCCGCGCGAGCTACTACGGCGAGGAGGTGATGCGGCTGCAGCGGGGGCGGCACGAGGTGAAGCTCATGGTCCGCTATCCGCGGGAGGAGCGGCGCAGCTTCGCCACGCTCGGCGAGATCCGGGTGACAGGGCCCGACGGCGTGAAGCGGCCCCTCGGGGAACTGGCCGACGTGACGGTGGCCCGGGGGTATTCGGAGATCAACAGGCTGGGGCAGCGACGTTCGATCACGGTGACGGCCGACATCGACGTGGCGAAGAGCTCCCTCACGAGCGCCCTGGTGACGGCCGACATGGAGAAGCGGCTGATGCCCGATCTGCTCAAGGAGTTTCCGCTCGTGCGGGTCCGCTGGGAGGGGCAGCGGGAGCAGTCGAACGAGTCGCTGCGCAGCCTCGGCGTGGGCTTCGTCGTAGCGTTGTTCGCGATGTTCGTGCTGCTCACGATGGAGTTCAAGTCGTACTTCCAGCCCTTCCTGATTCTGGCGGCGATCCCGTTCGGGTGCGCCGGCGCCGTGTTCGGCCACGCGCTGATGGGCATGCCGCTGACGCTGTTCAGCATGTTCGGGCTCGTCGCGCTGGCGGGGGTGGTGGTGAACGACTCGATCTGCCTGATCGACTTCATCAACATCCGCGTCCGCGAGGGGCACCCGTTGCGGCTCGCGCTCCGGGAGGCCGGCTGCCTCCGCTTCCGGCCGGTGATGCTCACGAGCATCACGACGATCGGCGGACTTCTGCCGCTGCTGCTCGAGAAGAGCTTCCAGGCGCAGTTCCTGATCCCGATGGCCACGGCGCTCGCCTTCGGCCTGGCGATGACGACGCTGCTCGTGCTCGTGCTCGTGCCGGTGATGTATTCGTTTTTCGGGACGAGCGCGCGGGAGGAGCACGTGGAGGAGTATGCCGAGGGCTTCGCCCCGACCGGGCCGCACAGCAGCGTCGATCCGGACGAGGCGGAGCAGGAGTGGCTTCCCGAGCATCTCCGCGAGCAACCGCGATCGGAGTCGGTCCGCACGTGACGGCGGATTGACCGATGGCCGCCCGCATTGGTTCGCCGGCTGCGGTCGTCGGGGGTTACGCCGCCGGTTGAATAACAGGCACGGGTGTCAGCCCGGGGACTGTCTTCACGGGAAGCCTCGGCATCGTGCCGAGCTGGCTTTGTCGGCCATCCAGGCCGATGCCCTTGGCCGGCCTCCGTCGGCTGGTTCTGACTCGGTCCTCCGGGCCTGGCGCCGTGGGTGATTTCTGGACTGGCGGCATGGTGGGCGAATTGTGGCCCCGTCCCGTCGCTTCCGCTCCGGGCTTTTATTCATGGTGGCGCGACCGCTGATGGTTGCGCTGCCATCCGCATAAAAGCCCCGGGTGGCAACCCGGGGACGGGGTCAAAACCGACGTACCATTTCTTTGGGGCCAGTCCGGCGATGCCCTGTCATGGATGGCCCCGCATGCGCTATGCCTCGCCCGGAAGGCGAGGCCGGCTGGCGAGGAAGCTTTTGACGGCATGTCAGGAAGCCATGCACAGAACCGGCAACCTGCGGTTGCCAAGCGAAAACGACACGATGTCGTGTTTCGCGTATAGCAAGGGCCATGGATGGCCCCGCATGCGCTATTTATTGAAAAGGAAGTGGCAGATATCCCCGTCGCGCATGACGTATTCCTTGCCCTCCACGCGGAGCTTGCCCGCGGCGCGGATCTCCTTCTCCGTCTGGTACTTTTCGAGGTCCTCGAGCGAATAGATTTCCGCCCGGATGAAGCCCTTCTCGAAGTCGGTGTGGATCACGCCGGCCGCCTGCGGGGCGGTGGCCCCCACCGGTACCGTCCACGCGCGGACCTCCTTCTCGCCGGCTGTGAAGTAGCTCTGCAAGCCGAGCGTCTTGTAGGCGGCGCGGGCCAGCACGGCGAGCGCCGGCTCCGTGAGCCCCGCGCCCGCGAGCATCTCGCCCCGGTCGGCCTCGTCGAGTTCGGCGATCTCGGCCTCGAGCTTGGCACAGACCGGCACGACCTCCGCTCCCGCCTTCGCCGCCGCCGCGCGGACCTTCTGCACGAGCGGGCCCTTGCCGACGAGGTCGGTCTCGTCGACGTTGGCCACGTAGAGGATCGGCTTGGCCGTCAGCAGGCCGAACTCCTTCACGGTCGCCTTCTCGGCGTCGTCGAGCGCGAGCGTGCGGAGCGGTTTCTCCGCGGTCAGGTGGGCGAGGCATTTTTTCATCACCTCGACCTTGAGCTTGGCCTCCTTGTCCGCTCCCTTGGCCGCCCGCTCCAGCCTGGGCAGGCTGTTCTCCAGATGCTGGATGTCGGCCAGCATCAGTTCGATCTCGATCGTCTCCATGTCGGAGACGGGATCGACCTTGCCGGCCACGTGGATCACGTCGGGATCCTCGAAGCAGCGGACCACCTGCAGGATCGCGTCGACCTCCCGGATGTGCGACAGGAACTTGTTGCCGAGCCCCTGGCCTTCGCTCGCTCCTTTCACGATGCCGGCGATGTCGACGAGCTTGAGGGCGGCGGGGATCACCTTCTGGGGCGGGATGTATGTCGTGATCCGCGTGAGGCGGTCGTCGGGCACGCTCACCATGCCCTCGTTGGGCTCGATCGTGCAGAAGGGGTAGTTCGCGCTCTGCGCGGCCTTCGACATGGTGAGCGCATTGAAGAGGGTGCTCTTGCCGACGTTGGGGAGTCCGACGATGCCTGCTTCCATGACTGGAATTGTTCCGGGTGTTGGGAAAGGCAGTATGATGATCGATCGTCACTTTTCGTCAAAGATGCGGATAAAATCAGGTGAACGGGAAGCTCCTGCGTACCGCGTTTTTCGATCGGCCGGCGGATCGGGTGGCGCGCGACCTGCTCGGGGCGTGGCTCGTGGTGCGGGGTGCCGATGGGCGGATCGAGCGGCACGTCGTGTTCGAGACGGAGGCCTATCTCGGCGGCCACGACCTCGCCTGCCACGGCTCGCGGGGCCTCACGCGGCGGAATGCCACGATGTTCGGCCCGGCGGGGCGGTGGTATGTCTACCTCTGCTACGGGATGCACTGGATGCTCAACATAGTCACCGGCCGGGAGGGGGTGCCGGCGGCCGTGCTCATCCGCGGCGTCGGGGAGCACGTGGGACCGGGCCGGCTCACGAAGGCGCTCGGGATCGACCGCTCCTTCGACGGCCGGCCGGCCAACCGGAGGGCGGGGCTGTGGTTGGAGGCCGGGGGCGTGGCCGTGCCGCGGCGGCTCGTCGAGCGGACGCCGCGGATCGGCGTGGCCTATGCGGGGGAATGGGCGGAGAAGCCGCTGCGGTTCGTGGTCGATCCGGAGCGGCTCGTTACAATGCTTGGAGTACGGCCGAACAAGGAAGAGCCCGGCTTCGGGACGGCATGAGTTTCCTCGCGGTGGCCGCGGCGGCCACAGGCTCTGAATCCTCACGCCGATCCCTTCGCCTCCCTCCATGCGGTATTCGAATCCTTTGATGAGGAGCCGATAGACATGACGGCACGCGTGGTCCGGTTTTTCTCGGTTCTCTTTCTGGCAGGAGCGATCATGATGAGCAGCGGCTTGGCGGCGGCGGCGGAAGGGGAGTTGGCGAAGGCGACCTTCGCCGGTGGCTGCTTCTGGTGCACCGAGGCGGTTTATGCCCAGATCAGGGGCGTGCACTCGGTGACGAGTGGCTACATCGGCGGCAAACTCCCGAACCCGACCTACCAGCAGGTATGCACCGGGCAGACGGGCCATGCCGAGGCGGTCGAGATCGAATACGACCCGCAGCAGGTGCCGTATGAAAAGCTGCTCGAAGTGTTTTTCACCACGCATGACCCCACTACGAAGAACCGGCAGGGGGCCGACGTCGGCACGCAGTATCGCTCAGGTGTCTTCTACCACGACGAGGCCCAGAAGAAAGCCGCCGAAGAAGTGATCGCGAAGCTCGATGCGGCCAGGGTGTTTCCGGCCCGGATCGTGACGGAGGTCACGTCGGCCAGCACGTTCTACCCGGCGGAGAAGTATCACCAGGACTACTTCGCCAACAACCCTCAGCAGCCCTACTGCCAGGCGGTGGTGTCGCCGAAGGTTGAGAAGGTCCGCAAGGTTTTCAAGGACCTGCTGAAGTAGCCAGGGCTCGGCTCCGCGGTCAGTCGAGACGCTTCACGCGGATGTTCTTGTAGTGCACCGTGCTGCCGGGGTCGTGGGCCTGCAGGGCGAACGTGCCCTGGTCGATCTTGCGGGTGAAGTCGTCGCCCGGTTTCTTGTCCGCCGGCTCCGTGTAGTCGGTCACGACCTTGTCGTTGATCTTGATGATGATGCGGTCGCCCCGCACGATCACCGTTTCCGTGAACCATTCGCCGTCCTTCACGTGAACGTCCATCACGTCCTTCACGGCATACAGGCTGCCGGTCTTCCGGGGATCCTTCTTGCCCACGGGGCTGTTGTTGACCTGCGCCTCGAATCCGTATTTGGGCCAGCCCGTCCCCTGGAACTTCGTGTGGAAGAAGATGCCGCCGTTCGCCTCGGTGTCGGTCTTCACGTCGGCACGCAGTTCGAAGTCGACGTAGGGCTTGTCGTCGCCGACGTAGAAGAGGTGGCTGCGGTCGCCGTTGGCCACGATCGCCCCGTCGGCGATCTTCCAGCTCTCGGCGTGCTCGTTGATCTTCCAGCCGTCGAGCGTCTTCCCGTCGAACAGCTGCACGAAGCCCTCCTCCGTCGAGTCGGCTGCCCTGGCCGGGCCGGCGAATGCGACACACGCGAACGCAAGGCAGCAGACGAGACGCTTCATGGGTGGACCCTGTTGGATGAGGAGAACGAGGGGCAAGGCGAGCCGCTGCTGGCTTCCTTTAGTTTACAATGCGGCGCCCTCGTTCAGGAAGCAGATAGGCCAGGTGTTGCAGAATGATCACGATGCCCCGACATTCCCAGGAACTATCGCCAGTTCGCGACGAACTGGCTTCCCCTCACGCCGGAGCGCCGGGCGTGTCGCTACGACATCTCGTTGGACGACCGACTTCGGCTGCGGAAACAATCCCGATGCCCGCGACCGCCGGTTCCATCCGGCTCGCCCTGTGGGCGGCGCTGGCCGTGTGCCTGGTGCCCGGCGGGGCGGCGGCTGAGACGGTCGCGACGCCCGCCGCCGTCACGCCCGGTCCGCTCATGCTCGCCGACTTCATGAACGCCGAGGCGAAACGGCTGCTCGACCGCCGCGACGCCGAGATCGCCGCGCTCACGAGCCCCGAGCAGGTCCGCCAGCGGCAGGAGCGGATGCGGACATGGTTCACCGGAAAGCTCGGGCCCATGCCGCCGAAGGCCACGCGGCCGCCCCGGATCACCGGGGAAATCGCCTGCGACGGCTATCGCGTGCAGAAGGTGATCTACGAGACCTGGCCCAACCACTTCGTGACGGCGGCCTTTTACCTGCCCGATGACCGACCGGACAGGCCGGGGCCGTTTCCCGGCGTGCTCCTGCCCTGCGGCCACTCCGATGCGGCCAAGGCTGCCGAGCCCTACCAAGCGGCCTCGATCCTGCTCGCCCGCCACGGCTTCGCCGTGCTCTGCTTCGACCCGATCGGCCAGGGGGAGCGGCGGCAGTTTCCCGACCGCGACTGGGGCAGCTATCCGTCGCTGCCCGAGCACATGGAGGTGACCGGCGCGGCCCTGCTGATCGGCCGGCAGGCGGCGAGCTACTTCGTGGGGGATCTCGTCCGCAGCCTCGACTACCTCGCGTCACGGCGCGAGGTCGACGCCGCCCGGCTCGGCTGCACCGGCATCTCCGGCGGCGGCATGCAGACGGCGTATCTGATGGCCCTCGACGACCGGCTGAAGGCGGCCGCTCCCGGCTGCTTCATCACCGGCTTCCGCCGCCAGCTTGCCACCCGCGGCGTGGAGGAGGCCGAGCAGAATATCGGCGGCCAGATCCCGATCGGCCTCGACCACGGCGACTATCTCGTGATGGCCGCGCCGACGCCGTCGCTCGTGCTCGCGGCCACCCGCGACTTTTTCGACGTCACCGGCACGCGTGCCACCGCCGCGGAGGCCAAGCGGCTCTTCGGCCTGCTGGGCCATGCCGAGCGGATGGAGATCGCCGAACGCGACGTCGAGCACGGGTTTTCCCGGCCGCTCCGCGAGGCCGCGCTCGCCTGGATGAACCGCTGGCTCGAGGACGATTCCTCGGCCCCGGTCGAGACGCCGCCGCGGCTGCTTGCCCGCGAACAATTGCAGTGCACGCCGGAGGGCAACTTGTTTCGCGCGGGGCTTGGCAAGACGACCATGGACCTGATCGCCGACGAGGGGGCTGTGCTCGCCGAAAAACGGGCGAAGCTCGCCGCCGGCCGCACGCCCGCGGAACTCGCCGCGACGGTCCGCGGGCTCCTGAAGCTGCCCGCGAAGGTGCCCGCCGCGACGGTCGCGGTGCCGCCGGCCGCGACTGAACAATCACCGTTCCGCCGGCTGGTCTTCGCGACCGAGCCGGGGATCGCGGTGCCGGCGCTGCTCGCCGAGCCACCGTCGGGCGACGCCGCCAAGAGCCCGAGGCCGCTGGCGATCATCCTCGCCGACGGCGATCTCGCGGCGGCGACGAAGGGCGAAGCCGCCGCCGCTTTCCTCGCCGGCGGCCGGCACGTGCTCGCGATCTCGGTGCGGGGCACGGGTGAGTCGGCCCCGAAGGTGAGGCTCAACGAGCAGCTCGCGCCGCTCTTCGGCCACGACTGGCAGGAGGCGCTCTTCGGCGTGCTGCTCGACCGGCCGCTTTTGGGGCAGAAGGTGTACGACGTGCTCGCCGTGATCGCATGGGCCCGCGCGACCTATGGCGCCGACGTGCCGCTCCATCTGCACGGCCGCGCGGCGAGCGGCCCGGTCGCCCTCCATGCCGCGGTGCTCGCCGATGCGGAGGCTGGCATCCAAGCCGCGTCGCTCACGGACTCGCTCACCTCGTGGCAGTCGCTCGTGCAGGCCCGGTTCCACGACCGGGAACTGGCCAACATCGTGCCGGGGGCGCTCATGCACTACGACCTGCCCGACCTCGCCGCCGCTCTGGGCGACCGGCTGACGACCGACCTTACGGCCAGTCCCTAGAAGGCGTTGGCCGCCGCAACGGCGAATGGGCGGCGCGGTAGCGGGGTTGCCCGCCGCGCCGGTTGCCCGCGTTCACTTGCGTTCGCGCCGGGATCACGCGGCCGGTGCGATGTCCTGGCACAGCCTGTGCCCCGTGCCGGGGCCGCGCGACGTCGTTACACTTGGAGGAAGCGTCTGTCCGCTGATCCTTCTGCCCAGCCAACTTCCGCGATGAGTCGCCCATGACCGCCAAGAAAAGCCAGCGTCGGCCTGCCGACGGCAGGCCGACCCGGCCGGGTAGCCTGAAGGAGGTGGCCCGCCGGGCGGGCACGTCGATGCCCACCGCGTCGCGGGTGCTCAACGGGCTCGGCGACCGCTATCGGATCAGCCGCGCGACGCAGGACCGCGTCCGCGAGGCGGCCGCCGCCCTGCGGTTTTCGCCGAACCTCGTGGCCAAGGGGCTCAGGCTGGGCAGCACGCGATCGATCGGCCTGGTCGTGCCCGACATCGCCAATCCGTTCTTCGCCGCGATCGCCCGTGCCGTTTCGGCCGTCGCCCACGCCCGTGGCTACTCCGTGCTGCTCGGCGACACCGACGACGACGTCACCCGCGAGATCGAACTGCTCGCGGGTCTGGTCGACCGGCAGCCAGACGGGCTCGTGGTGATCCCGGTGGGGCAGCAGGGCGATCATCTCCGTGTCTTCGAGACCGCGCGGCCCCCGGTCGTGCTCGTCGACCGTGGCTTTCCGCTGCTGCGGCTTCCGTCGGTGATGTCCGACAGCCGCCAGGGCAGCTTCGCGGCCGTCAACCATCTGATCGACCACGGGCATCGCCGGATCGCCTGCATCCGCGGGCTGGCCGGCACGATGCCCGACGATCTCCGGTTGCAGGGCTATCGCGACGCGCTGGCGGCACACGGCATCCGCTTCGATCCCCGGCTCGTCACGGGCACCGGATTCGGCAAGGAGGCGGGCCAGGCGGCCATGCGGGCGCTGCTCGCCGCGGGCGTCGAGTTCACGGCGGCCTTTGCATTTTCAAACCTGGTGGGGATCGGGGCCCTCGAGTCGCTGCTCGAGGCCGGGCTCGAGGTGCCCGCCGACGTCTCGCTCGTGAGCTTCGACGAGCAGCCCTATTCGGGCGTGCTGGCGGTGCCGATGACGACCGTGCGGCAGGATCCCGCCGAGATCGGCCGGCTGGCGATCGAGATGCTCTGCCGCCGGATCGAACGCCCCGCCGAGCCGCCGCCCGCGAGCGTCGTGGTGCCCACCACGCTCGTGTCACGCGAGTCGGTAGCCCCACGGGCCAGCCTCGCGGTTCACCGATCTGCCCGATCGCCGGTCGGCAATTCATCGACCGGCGAAAGGTTGCGACGGGGCGATTGACCGGGCTATTCTCTGGCTCGCCGCCCGATCCTCCATCCGCCGCTGTTGCCCTCGGAGACACCACGTGAAGATGCCTGGTCACCGGCCTGTGCCAGAAGATCTGGCAGAAGGTGAACCTGCTCCAACGGGTGGACGACGTGCGGCCCGCATCGACGCCGGATGGATGAGCCGCCGGCATTGCAGCCGGCATCGCTTCCCTTGCCGAATGCGGAGAGTTTCTGTAACTTCTTTCGAGCACTGAGAACAATCGTTTGCGCCCGTGCTGCAGCCATGGTCATCATCCATTCCTTTCCCGTTGCGGTCGCCCTGTGCGTCGTGACGATGCTCTGCTGGGGTTCGTGGGCCAACACGCAAAAGCTCGCGGGACGGGCCTGGCCGTTCCAGCTCTACTACTGGGATTACTCGCTCGGCGTGCTCCTGTTCGCGGTCGTCTCGGCCTTCACCTGCGGCAGCCTCGGCACGGCGGGTCGGCCGTTTGTCGACGATCTCGCGCAGGCCGATCCGGTCGCCCTCGGCTCCGCGTTGCTCGGCGGGGCGATCTTCAACCTCTCCAACATCCTGCTCGTCGCCGCGATCGGGGTCGCCGGCATGGCCGTGGCGTTTCCGGTGGGCGTGGGCCTCGCGCTCGTGATCGGTGTTGCGACCTCCTACATGGCCAAGCCGGTCGGCAATCCGCTCCTCATCGGCTCGGGCGTGCTGGCCATCATGCTGGCGATCGTGCTCGACGCGCTTGCCTACCGGCGGCTGGCCCACTCGGCGGCCGCCAAGCCGCGGCTCGGCATGATCCTCTCGGTGGCGGCGGGCGTCTTGATGGGATTCTTCTACCGCTTCGTGGTGGCGGCGATGGCGACCGATTTTGCAAACCCCGAAGCCGGAAAGCTCGGGCCCTATGCGGCGATCGCCGTCTTCTCCGCGGGGCTCTTCCTTTCGAGCTTCGTCTGGAACACGCTCGTGATGCTGCGGCCGTTTGTCGGTGAGCCGGTCTCGTTCCGCGAATATTTCACCGGCAGCCCCTGGGTGCACGGCGTCGGCATCCTCGGCGGCGTGATCTGGAACATCGGCATGAGCCTGAGCATCCTCGCCTCCGACAAGGCCGGCCCGGCTGTCTCCTACGGGCTCGGCCAGGGGGCGACGATGGTGGCAGGCCTCTGGGGAGTGTTCGTGTGGCGGGAGTTCGCGACGGCGCCGGCCGGCACCGGGCGGCTGCTCGCGCTGATGTTCGTGCTCTACGGCGCCGGGCTCGCCCTGCTGATCGCCGCGAGATGAAAGGCCCGGGGCCCGCATGGCATCCACTTCCGCCCGCATCGTCGTCGTCGGCAGTGCCAACACCGATCTCGTGGTGCGGGTGCCGAGCCTGCCGCGGCCCGGCGAGACCGTGATCGGCGGTACCTTCGCGAGCGTGGGCGGCGGCAAGGGGGCCAACCAGGCCGTGGCCGCGGCCCGCGCGGGCGGCAGCACCACTCTTATCGCCAAGCTCGGCGCCGACGCATTGGGCGATGCTGCGATCGCCGCCTTCGCGGCCGATGGCATCGACACCACCTTCATCACCCGCGATCCGGCGACGCCGTCGGGCGTCGCGTTCATTCTCGTGGACGACCGCGGCGAAAACAGCATCGCCGTGGCGAGCGGCGCAAACGAGCGATTGCTGCCGGCCGACATCGACCGGGCCCGCGGCGCGATCCGGGCCGCCGACATCCTGCTCGTGCAGCTCGAGATCCCGCTCGACACCGTGCGGCATGCCGTCGCGGTGGCCCATGCCGCGGGCGTGCCGGTGATCCTCAATCCGGCCCCCGCCCGGCCGCTCGACGCCGGGCTGCTCGCGCAGGTGGCGATCCTCACGCCCAACGAGACCGAAGCCGAGCTGCTCACGTGTCTCGCGGTGACCGACGAATCCTCTGCCGCAGCCGCGGCCGGCCGGCTCCTCGCCGCGGGGCCGCGGTCGGCCGTGATCACGCTCGGCCGCCGCGGGGCGGTGGTGGCCGACGTCGCCGCGACGGCCCACGTGGCCGGCCACGACGTCGTGGCGGTCGACACCGTCGCCGCCGGCGACGTGTTCAACGGCTGTTTGGCCGTGGCCCTCGCCGAAGGCATAAGCCTGGTCGAGGCGGCGGCATTCGCCAACGCCGCGGCGGCGATCGCCGTCACCCGGCACGGCGCCCAGGCCTCCGCCCCCCGCCGCGACGAGATTTTTATGTTTCTATCCTCCCGAGAAGTGCCACGCTCATCATGACGACACGCACCCCCGCACGGCTCGCCATCCTCGTTGCGGCACTCGGCCTCTTGGCAACTGCCCCGGGCCCGTCACCGCGGGCCCAAACACCTCGGCCGGTGCCCGTGATCTTGGACACCGACATCGGCGGCGACTGCGACGACGTGGCGGCGCTGGCGATGCTGCATGCGCTCGAGTCGCGTGGCCACTGCCGGCTGCTGGCCGTCACGGTGACGCCCGACGATCCGCAGGCGGCACCGTTCGCGGACTGCGTCAACACCTTCCACGGCCGGCCCGACATTCCGATCGGCGCCGCCGGGCCGCGCGGCATCAGGCGTGATATGCACTACCTGCATGTGGCTTCAGCGCAGGATGGCCAAGCCGCCCGCTACCCGCACGACCTGCTCGACGGCAAGGATGCTCCCGATGCGGTGGATTTGCTGCGGAAGACGCTCGCGGCCGCTGAGGATCGTTCCGTGGTGGTGATCCAGGTGGGGTTCTCGACGAACCTCGCGCGGCTCCTCGACACTCCGGCCGACGCGGCCAGTCCACTGCCAGGACTGGAATTGGTCGCGAAGAAGGTGCGGCTGCTCGAGATCATGGCCGGTGCCTTCGCGCCGATCGACGGCAACGCCGCCTACGGTGAATACAACGTGATCCACGACCGGGCGGCGGCCGCGGCGATCGCCGCCCGCTGGCCGACGGAGGTGGTCTGGAGCGGCTTCGAGATCGGCATCGCTGTGCCCTATCCGAGCCAGAGCATCCTCGATGATTTTGGATATGTGCCGCATCACCCCGTCGTCGATGCCTACCGGATCGTCTCCCCGCCTCCCAACGACCGGCCGAGTTGGGATCTCACGAGCGTGCTCGACGGCGTGCTCGGCGACCGGGGCTACTTCCACCATTCGCCGCCGGGCAGGGTGACGGTAACCGACGCCGGGGCGACCGTCTTCACGGCCGACGCGTCCGGGAAGCACCGCTATCTCGTCCTCCGCGATGCGGCGGCGCGGGCCCGCGTGATCGAGGCCCTCGTGCAGCTCACGAGCCAGCCGCCCTGTCGGTGATCCGACAGCCGGGGGGAGAAGCGAAGACGCAAAGACGCGGGCGGAGCTTGGCTCGCTGCGGGCCGGGCCGCACTCGCGAAAACCGTGTCTTAGCACGGGTGGCCGCCCGCGGCGTGGGCAGCGTAGGCTACTCTGATCCAGAGTTTCGGATCACCCGCTCGTTTCCGCACCCATGCCGATCCCTCCCGCGACACCCGGCTGCCAGTTCGCCAGCGACAACACCGCCCCGATGAGCCCCGGTGCCTGGGAGGCGCTCGCCCGGGCCAACCAGGACTGTCAGTCGAGCTACGGCGACGACGCCTCGACGGCCCGCGCCTGCGAACTCATCCGCGAGCTCTTCGAGTGCCCCGCGGAGGTGTTTTTCGTGTTCAACGGCACGGCGGCCAATTCGCTGGCCCTCGCCGCCATGTGCCAGTCGTACCACGCGATCCTCTGCCACGAGGTGGCGCACGTCGAGACCGACGAGTGCGGGGCCCCGGAATTTTTTTCCAATGGCACGAAACTGCTCACGCTGCCCGGCGACGCCGGCAAGCTCTCCCCCGCCGGGATCACGCACGCCGTCGAGCGGCGTCGCGACATCCACTATCCGAAGCCCCGCGTCGTCAGCATCACGCAGGCCACGGAACTCTCGACCGTCTATTCGATCGACGAGATCGCCACGGTCAGCGACACCTGCCGGCGGCACGGCCTGCGGCTGCACATGGACGGCGCCCGCTTCGCCAACGCCGTGGCCGCGCTCGACCTGCCGCCCCGGAAGATCACGTGGGAGGCCGGGGTGGACGTGCTCTGCCTCGGCGGCACGAAGAACGGCATGGGCGTGGGCGACGCCGTGGTGTTCTTCGACACGAGCCTCGCCGACGAGTTCGCCTACCGCTGCAAGCAGGCCGGCCAGCTGGCCTCGAAGATGCGCTACTTGACGGCCCCGTGGGTGGGGCTGCTCGAAGACGGCTCGTGGCTGGCCAACGCTCGGGCGGCCAACGCGGCCGCGGCCCGCCTCGAACAGGGACTCTGTGGGATCCCGGGCATCGAACTGGTCGGCCGGCGGCAGGCCAACGCCGTGTTCGTGCGGCTGCCCGACACGGTCGCCGACGGCCTGCGGGCGAAGGGCTGGAAGTTCTACAACTTCATCGGCGCGGCCGCCTGCCGGTTCATGTGCTCGTGGGCGGTGACCGACGCCGACGTCGACGCCCTGCTCGCCGACGTTCGAGAGGTGGCGGCGGCGACGATTCCTACAGGCAGCTTCCGCCACCCGGCAGCCGGCGCCTGAGGAAATTCATCCGCTGCTCGATCGGCAGCGCCAGCCGCCGGGCGATCAGTTCGTCGAGCTGCCGGTCGCTTTCTTTCGCGAGGGCCGCCAGGGCCGCACGACGGGCCGTTGCCCCTTTGCTGACGCGACGTTTCCGCGGCGGCTGCCGCTTCGGCGGCCCGCGGCGGAGCGAGGACTTTTGAGCGTGCTGTTTGGTGGCCATGAGGTTTGTCGGCCATGGGATGATCGAGGGCGGGGGCTAGCGATCCCGTTCACGCCGGGCACGCAGCGTTTTTTCCAGGATCGGAATGACGGCGCGGTCGCGGTCGCGGCCGGCAGCCTTCTTGCTCTTGATGATGTCGTCGAGCGATGCCACGAGCACGGCGAAGCCGCCGACGGTGCGGCTCTCGGCCCGGCTTTTCAGGCTGGCGAACGACCGCACCCCGTGGATGACGGGCATGAAGTCGGCCTGCAGGCCGGTGTCGTCGTCGACCATTGGGTGGAGCTTCGACACCGGGTAGTAGGGTCGCAGGATGACGGCGTCCGCAAACGCCGCGAGCGGTCTCGAAAGCAGGGGCGTGGCGTTCATCGGCGGTTGGGTTCCTCGGCGGCCTTTTAGTGTAATGGGGCGGTGGATTCGACAGCCATGGCATCCGCCTGGAGTCTTTGGCGAGCCGCTGCGATGGCGATTTTCTCGGCTCGGCGCAGACCGCCTCCCAGTCCGCCGGTCCCAGGCTTCGGTGCATCGATTCCGGCACTGGTCAGAGGCGCTCCGGCATCGAAAATACCAACGCCAGTCGGCGGCCTTGTCCCAAGGGAGCACGTAGCGGACGCGATTGATCCGGCCGTCTGCACCGCGGTTCACGGCGATCCGCTCCAGAGCAAAGGGCGGACGGGCACAGTATCGCAGCAGTTGCTCGCAAGATGCTCCCAGTTCTAAAAGTTATTTTCGCTGACAGGTTTCAGCGAGCCATTGCCACAACGAGTGAGTTGTCATGAAACACCTGCTTCCGATCCTCATCGCTCTCCTTCTCGTCCCGTTCGCCACGCTGGATGCGGCGGGGCTTGATTTGTCGAAGGTTGCGTCGAGAGGCGATCTCGATGCGACCGCGCTTGCCGATGCGACCCAACTCGTCTTTCTGGAGGTTCAGGTCGGCGACCTGTCCGACGAACGTCTCCCGCTGTTCCAGGCCTTCTCGTTCCTGAAGTCCCTGGTGATCAAATCGGTCAAGACACCGTTCAGCCCGGAGACGCAGACGAAAGTCAAAGCCTTGTTGCCGAAGGTCGAGGTCACGTTCCCTTGACGGGTGAGATCGGCGAAGGACGGCTCTCCGCGATCGCCGCCGACGGCAGCCTCACCCGGGTAGAGACGCTGCCGGTCGAAGCACTCGAGCACTTCGAGCAGCGCCCGACCGCGGGACAGTGGCCATCACCATATCGGCTCACTTTTTCGGTTGGCTGGGCGGATCGCCGGCGGGCGCGGGCCCATACCCATACAGCCCCTGATCGCTCTCCTCGTGCCACTTGATCCGCACCTCCGGCGGCAGATGACTTTTCGGCCAACCTCCGGTCTGCGACGTGATGCGCACGTAGCGACCCCGACGGAAGCCCTCGAGCAGCAGGGGGGTGCTGATGTCGAGTTCGATGCCGCTGCTGCCCGGCGGGGGATTCTCGACGGTCCGCCGCTTGGCGACCGAGCCCCAAGCAGATCCACTGTCCCAACGCCGCAGGCTCGGCTCGACCGGCACCAATCCGACACCGGTCGCCATCCGCCCGGGCACCCCGCCGTTGTCGAAGAACGCCTCGTAGATCTCGGGGTCGTAGCCGGCCAGCAGCGTCACCGTCAGGACGCCGTTGCCGCCCCCTGTGTGGTCGACCTTCTCGATCCGGGCCGGCACCGAGTAGTGCAGCGTCCGCCGCCGATGGATTTCCCGCTGTCTGGCGGTCGCCCCCTTGCGGCTGGCCTCGTCGAGCCAGATGTCGCTCGCAGAAAACTCCTTGTTCACCCAGCCGGGAGCCCAGGTGAGGTTCACCTGCACGACCGCGCCGGCCGTCGCCGCGGCTGCCAGATCATCGAGCGTACCGAATCCGTTTTCCTTCCAGATTCGCGTGGAGGCATCGACCGAATGGACGACCGGCTTCACGTCTGCCACCGGCTCGCCGGCCGCGGTCACGGCGACGACCGTGAGCCGGCCTTTTTCACGATCGAAGCCCTGCAGCTTCCAGGCCCGGCCCGTCCGCACCGCATGGCTGAAGTCGTCTTCGAGCCGGACCGCCCGGTTGTGGGCCGGCACGAACCGCTCGAGCCGCATGTGATGCGCAAGCGGCGGGGCGATCGCCGTGTCTCCCTCCGGCGGCAGCAGGAATCGGCCCAGCAGCCGCGTGCCGAGAGGCACGTCATTCAGGTCGGCCGTCGCACCGTGGTAGCTCACCGTGCCGTAGGGCAGCAGCATAAACGAGAACGTCGGCGACCAGCGATAGCGATCCTCGTCGAAATCTCCATCAAGCCGCAGGCCGCCGCGGCGGAGCAGGGCGTCCACCGCCACCAGTTCGCCGGCGAGATTTACGCCAGCATCGGCCGGTGGAAACTCCTCGAGCTTGGCCACGTAGGCCGCCGGATCGGCGTCGGCGGCGAGGCCCGCGACACCCGCGGCGAGCAGGCACAACCCCAGAGCGACACCCGTCACGAAAGGTCCGACGAATCGGCTCACGCCTCCACCTCCGTGAGGCTGCGGGTCGAGTCGCCAAACCGCTCGACATCCACCTCCATCCGCTGGGCCATCGTCATGAGCAGGTTGCTCATCCGGGCCTTCGCATCGACCGGCGTGTGGCAGATGCCGACGAGCGCCTTGTCGTAGTCGGTGAACCCGGCGGCGGTGTTGAAGTCGACATGGCTGCCGTGCTTGAGGCCGAGGGCCGAGCCGCCGGCGAGCACGAGCGGCAGGTTGGCCATGCCGTGGCTGTGGCCGTAAGACATGCCGCTGCCGTAGAGCACCATCGACGTGTCGAGCAGCGGGCCATCTGCATCGCGGACCTCCCGCAGCCGGTCGAGGAAGTAGGACAGCTGCTGCACGTTGAAGCGATCACTGGCCGCCAGGTCGGCCAGCCGCGTCTCGTTGCCGCCGTGGTGGGAGAGCGAGTGACGATCCTGAAAGATGCGGATGTCGGGGACCGCGGGCCCCGTGCCTTCGTTGCCCGTGCTGAACGTGACCACGCGGGTGGTGTCGGTCTGGAAGGCGAGCACGATCAGGTCGTACATCGTGCGGAGGTAGTCGCCGAGCCGGCTCAGGCCCACGTCCTGCGTGAGGTGGCTGGCCTGCGCGGGGTCGATCTGCGGCCGCGGCACGTCGAGCCATTGCTCGGTCCGCTGGGTTCGCACCTCCACTTCGCGGACGCTCGTGAGGTATTGGTCGAGCCGACCGCGGTCATCCGTGCCGAGTTTGCCGCGGAGCGACGTCGCCTCGCCGAGCACGGCGTCCAAAATGCTCTGCCGGCGGTCGAGCCGCCGCCGCTGGGCGCCGATGCCCCCCTCCGGATCGGCGAAGAGCCGTCGAAAGACGAGGCCCGGATTGACCTCGGCGGGCAGTTGGACGCCGTCGGCGTTGCACGCGAGCGACCGCCCCTGGATGCTCAGTTCCACCGAGGCAAACCGGGTGTGCGGCGCCATCCTCTCGGCCATCAGCTGATCGACCGAGATCGTGTTGCGGTCGGTCTCGCTGATTTTGGCGCCCGTCAGCCAGAACGCCCCGCAGCCGTGGGCTTGGCCGAAGCCGTGCGGATGGTGCAGGCCGCTGATCGGGGTGATCTGATCGCGATGCTTGTCGAGCACCGAGAGCGTGGGCGAAAACCGATAGTCGCGGCCCGCGCCGAGGATCTGCCATTCGCGGTTGTTCACGCCGTTGGGCAGATAGATGAAGACGCTCCGCCGAGGCTTTGCGGCCGCGGCGGCCGCCGCAGCCGTCCGTGTCGGCCGCATGCAATCGAGCAGCGGCAGGGCGAGGGCTGTGCCGAGGCCCCGCAGCACGTGGCGACGGTGAATGAGCGGCGTGGAACGAAGCACGTGCATCGGAACCTCCCGGAGGCTGGATCAAAACCCGTGACTTGAAAACGGTGAATGGAATACTCGTGACTCGACCAATGACTACCGGCTGCGGAGCAGGTCGCTCGTGGCCACCGCCTCGACGAGGCTGCGGAGCCGATACTCGTCGGCCTTGGCGGAGGCGACGATCGCGTCGATCGCGGCCCGGTCGTCGACCGTCATCGCCCGCCGCAGGGCGAACGTGGCCAGTTTTTCGACGACGGCCCTGGCGAACCGTTCGGGGTCGGCGGCGAGGAGCCGCTTGAATTCATCCGGGCCGGAGAACTTGCGGCCGTCGGGCAGCTCGCCCGAGGCATCGACCGGTGGGCTTGCCCCCTTGCCGGCCGCGGTGGCCTCGTGGGTTCGCCAGCGGCCGATGGCATCGTAGTTTTCAAACGCGAAGCCGAGCGGATCGATTTTCCTGTGGCAGGCGGCGCAGGCGGCATTCGTCGAATGCGCCGCCAACTGACCGCGGATCGTCGTCTTCTCGACGTCGGCCGGCGTCGGCTCGAGCGGCGGCACGTTGGGCGGCGGGGGGGGCGGCGTCACGCCAAACAATGCCTCCGACACCCACACGCCCCGGTGCACGGGCCGGTGCCGCGTGCCGTCGGAGGTGAGCGAGAGCACGGCCGCCTGCGTGAGCAGGCCGCCCCGGTGCTGGTCGGGGGTGAACGTCGTCCGCGTGAAGCCGGCGTCGGCCGGAGCGGGCAGGCCATAGTGCTCGGCCAGCCGGGCATTGACCATGCTCCAGTCGCCCGCGAGGAGATCGGTCACCGGCAGGTTTTCGCGAAATGCCTCGGCGAAGGTCTCGACGGGCTCCCGCGTCATGCTGTATTCAAGCCAGAGGTCGTAGTCGCGATAGATCTTCCGGTCGGGCTGAAACATCCCGACGCGATGGAGTTCGAGCCACTGACGGGGGAAAGTCTCCAGGAACCGGGCGATCTTCGGATCGGCGATCATCCGTGCCACCTGCGACGGGAGCACTTCCGGCCGCTCGAGCGATCCCGTGCGGGCGGCTTCGAGGAGAGGCTCATCGGGCAGCGATCCCCAGAGGAAGTAGGAGAGCCGGCTGGCCAGTTCGAAATCGTTCAGCTCCCGCCGCTGGCTATTCGGATCGCCGTTCTCGAGATAACAGAAACTCTTCGACGCGAGCACGCCGGCCATGGCCGAGAGATAGGCGGCCCGGGGCTTCTCGCCAACGCCGGATTCGTGCGTGTAGACGGCGACGTAGCGGTCGATCTCGTCGGCGGCGAGCGGCCGCCGCCAGGCCCGTTCGGCAAACCGCGTGAGACACGCCCGCACCTCGGCCTCATTCGCCAGATCGCCCGGCCAGAAGGCCGCCTGTTTGCCGCGCTCTTCGTCGGTGACGATCGGCCCTTCCACCTCGAGGGCATCGAGGATCAGCAGCGGATGGAGCGGATTGCCGTCGTCGTCGAAGAGTTTGTCGGCACCGGGGTGGCCGAGCCGGTGGTCACGGCTGCCGATGAAGACGCTGCCACCCATTTCGAGCGTGTTCCTTTGAGAGCCCGGGGCAAAATTGGGGGGCAGCTCATGCCGCAGTTCGAGCGCGACCGGCGCCGACAGGAACTGCTCGAACTCGACGGTCATCGGCTGTGCTTCAGCTGCCAGAACGTCGGCC
>JBIIYN010000207.1:0-6949 GCA_044346795.1 Pirellulales bacterium | reverse complement strand
CCTTGCTGCGCTTGCCTGCATACGCCGGCTCGCGGGGCATGGGCAGCCCCTCCCGAGGCCTCGTTGTGATCCGGACATCCGTGGGTGCGGTTCGCCGAGAAGTCCGGTATCTCCACGGCCTTGACCGGGGGCGGATAATGGAGTGAAGGAAAAGGGTTCGGCGAGGTCCGAACACGCCGGCATGGACAGGCCCCGGGAGGCACGTCGTCGATGCCAGCGTCAACCGGTGCCCTGCAGATCGCGCCCAACATGCCCGACTACGAGCGGGCCTGTCGGGAATTCTCCTGGGAGTGGGCCCGCGGGCTGCTCGACGGGCTGCCCGACGGCCGGGGGCTCAACATCGCCCACGAGGCGGTGGACCGCCACGCCCTGTCGGGCCGCGACGACCACGTGGCGATCCGGTTCCTGCCGCGCTCTGGGCCGCGTCGCGAAATCACCTATGCGGAACTCGCGCGGCTTACCAACCGCTTCGCCAACGTGCTCGAGCGGCTCGGCGTCGGGCCCGGCGACCGCGTGTTCGTGCTCGCGGGCCGCATTCCGGAACTCGCCGTCGCGGCGTTCGGCACGCTCAAGGCCCGCGCCGTCTTCGCGCCGCTGTTCGCGGCGTTCGGGCCGGAGCCGCTGCTCGCGCGGATCGAGATCGGCCGGCCGCGGGTCCTGGTCACGACCCAGAGCCTCTACCGGCGACGGGTGGCCGCCCTGCGGGCCTTGGCTTCTCCCGCGGTCGCGGCGATCGAGCACGTGATCGTGATCCCCGACGAGCCCGGGCCCCTGCCGGCGGGCGTGCACGATTTTCACCGCCTGCTCGCGGAGGCGTCGGCGGCATACACGATCCAGCCCACGTCGGCGGAGGATCCCGCGCTCTTGCATTTCACGAGCGGCACCACGGGGCGGCCCAAGGGGGCGTTGCACGTGCACGAGGCGGTCGTCGCCCATCACGTCACCGGCGTCATGGCGCTCGACCTGCATCCCGACGACGTCTTCTGGTGCACCGCCGATCCCGGCTGGGTCACCGGCACGTCGTATGGGCTCATCGCGCCGCTCGCGAGCGGCATCACGAGCATCTTCGACGAGGGAGAGTTTTCGGCCGAGCGGTGGTACGGCATCCTGCAGGACGAGGGGGTGACGGTCTGGTACACGGCCCCCACGGCGATCCGCATGATGATGCGGTTCGGAGCCGACGGGGCCCGACGGTACGACACCAGCCGGCTGCGGTTTCTCGCGAGCGTGGGCGAGCCGCTCAATCCGGAGGCGGTCGTCTGGGGGCAGGAGGCCTTCGGGCGGATGTTTCACGACAACTGGTGGCAGACGGAAACCGGCGGGATCATGATCGCCAACGTCGCGGCGGTCGACATCCGGCCCGGCTCGATGGGCAGGCCGCTGCCGGGAGTCCGGGCGGCGCTCGTCGAGCGGCGCGACGACGGCAGCGTGCGGGTGATCGAGGCCGCCGGGGAGCAGGGGGAGATCGCGCTGGAGCCGGGATGGCCGTCGATGTTTCGCGGTTACTGGGAGGAGCCCGGGCGGTATCGGGCCTGCTTCGCCGACGGCTGGTACCTGAGCGGCGACCTCGCCCGCCGGGATCCAGAGGGGTATTACTGGTTCGTCGGCCGCAAGGACGACGTCATCAAGACGTCGGGGCACCTCGTCGGGCCGTTCGAGGTGGAGAGCGTGCTGCTCGAGCACGCGGCCGTGGCCGAGGCGGGCGTGATCGGCAAGCCCGACCCGAGCGCCTACGAGGTCATCAAGGCATTCGTGGCGCTCAAGCCCGGCTGCGTCGCGGGCGACGGCCTGCGGCGTGATCTCCTCGCGCATGCCCGCCGTCGGCTGGGGGCGGCGATCGCGCCGAAGGAACTCGAGTTCGTCGACTCCCTGCCACGGACGCGCAGCGGAAAGATCATGCGGCGGCTGCTCAAGGCCCGCGAACTGGGGCTGCCCGAAGGGGATCTGTCGATGCTCGAGGCGGGGGCATGAGCACGGGGCCCATGAAGCCAACGCCAACGCCCGCACTCGCCCGCAGCCATGCCCACGAACTGCTGCGCCAGATGCTCTTGATCCGCCGCTTCGAGGAGCGGTCGGCGGAACTCTACATGCAGGGCAAGATCCGCGGCTTCCTGCATCTCTCGATCGGGCAGGAGGCGGTGGCCGTCGGTGCGCTGGCCGCCGCGGCGGCCGAAGACAGGATCGTGGCCGCGTACCGGGAGCACGCCCATGCGCTCGCCCGCAGCGTGCCGCCGGCCGCGGTGATGGCGGAGATGTTCGGCAAGGCGACCGGCTGCAGCCGGGGCCGCGGTGGCTCGATGCACCTCTTCGACGTCGCCCACGGCATCTACGGCGGCAATGCCATCGTGGCCGGCGGCCTGCCCATGGCGGTCGGCCTCGCGCTCGCCGACGCGCTGCAGGCCCGGCCACACGTGACCCTTTGTTTTTTCGGCGACGGCGCCGTCGCCGAAGGGGAGTTTCACGAGTCGCTCAACCTCGCGGCGCTCTGGAACCTGCCGGTGCTCTTTCTCTGCGAGAACAACCTCTACGCCATGGGCACGGCGCTCGTCCGCCACCAGGCGATGCCGATCATCCATCGCAAGGGTGCGGCCTATGGGGTGGAGTCGGCCGTCGTCGACGGCATGGACGTGCTGGCCGTCGAGGCGGCCGTGCGGCTGGCGGTCGAGAGCGTCCGCGGCGCGCGGGCCCCCTACCTGCTCGAGGCCCGCACCTACCGGTTTCGCGCCCACTCGATGTACGACCCCGAGCTCTACCGGCCGAAGGAGGAGGTCGAACGCTGGCGGGCCCGCGATCCGTTGGCGACCTTTTCGGCGACCCTGCAACGCTGGGGGCTCGTCGACGACGGCGAGCTGCGGCAGTTCGAGGCGGCCGCCGCCGCCGCAGTGGACGCGGCCGTCGCCGCCGCCGAGGCGGCCGCCTGGGAGCCGGTCGAGGATCTCGCCAGGGACGTGCTGACGCCCGCGCCGGGAGCGACGCCATGACGACGATGAGCTACCGCGAGGCGGTGCGGACGGCCATGCACGCGGCGCTCGTCGCCGACCCGCGGGTCTTTCTCATGGGCGAGGACGTGGGCCGCTACGGCGGCGCCTATGCCTGCAGCAAGGGATTTCTCGAGGAGTTCGGCCCAGACCGGATCCGTGACGCGCCCCTTTCGGAATCGGCATTCGTGGGGGCGGGGATCGGCGCGGCGATCGGGGGGATGCGGCCGATCGTCGAGGTGATGACGGTGAATTTCAGCCTGCTGGCCCTCGACCAGATCGTGAACAACGCCGCCACCATCCGCCACATGAGCGGCGGACAGGTGAGCGTGCCGCTGGTGATCCGCATGGCCACGGGAGCCGGGCGGCAGGTGGCCGCGCAGCATTCGCACAGCCTGGAGGTCTGGTACGCCCACGTGCCGGGGATCAAGGTGCTCGCTCCGGCGACGATCTTCGACGCCCGGCACATGCTCGCCGCGGCGCTCGCCGACCCCGATCCCGTCGTCATCTTCGAGCATGCCATGCTCTATCCGACGGAGGGGGAACTCGCGGAGGAGTCCGGCCCGTTCGACCCGTGGCGGGCGGCGATCCGCCGCGCGGGACAGGACGTGACGCTCGTCACCTCCGGTGGCTCGCTGCCCAAGTCGCTGGCGGCCGCGGAAGAACTGGCCCGCTCAGGGATCGACACGGAGGTGATCGATCTGCGGTCGCTGCGGCCGCTCGACGTGCCGACGGTCCTCGCGTCGGTTACGAAGACCCACCGCGTGGCGGTCGTGGACGAGGGCTGGCGGACCTGCGGCCTGGCGGCCGAGATCAGCGCGAGCCTGATGGAGGGGGCGTTCTACGAACTCGATGCACCCGTCCTGCGAATCTGCACCGCCGAGGTGCCGATTCCCTATGCGAGGCATCTCGAGAAAGCGGCGTTGCCGAGTGTCGAGCGGATCGTCGCCGCCATCCGCGAGGCCGTCGGAGCGTCGACCGCATGAAACAGTTCGTCATGCCCACGCTCGGCGCGGACATGGAGGCGGGCACCGTCGTCAAGTGGCACAAGCAACCAGGCGATCCGGTGCGTCGCGGCGAGACGATCGCGGAGGTCGACACCGACAAGGGCGTGATCGACGTCGAGATCTGGTGCGACGGCGTGCTCGACGCGATCCTCGTGCCGATGGGCCGCAAGGTTTCCGTCGGCACCGCGATGGCGATGATTCGGGAAGCCGGCGAGACCGCGGGGGGCGGCACGGCGGCCGTGCCACCGGCAGGAACACCGGCAGTGCCGATCCCGCCGGTGGAGACGGGCGAAGAGCGGCCCGCGGCCACCGCACCGGAGCGGCACCTGCCGGCCGTCACCGCCGCGCCGCCGATCTACGGCCCCGGCCTGGCGACGGCGGGGCGGCTGCGGATTTCTCCTGCGGCCCGTCGGCTGGCGCGGCAGCGGCAGGTCGATCCGGCGACGATTGCCGGCACCGGCCGCGGTGGCGCGATCACGCTTTCCGACATCGAGCGGGCGGCGGCGCCGCCTGCCGCTCCCTCCGGCCAAGCGGAGCGCACCGGCCGCCCGGGCCGCCCGGGCCTGGGCGGCAGCGCCGACCGCCTGCAGCGGATGCGGCAGACGATCGCCGCGGCGATGGCGCGGTCGAAACGGGAGATTCCCCACTACTACCTGGCCACGACGATCGACCTCCACCGCGCCGTGGCCTGGCTGGCGGCGGAGAACGAGCGGCGTCCGGCCGAGAAGCGGCTGCTTCCCGGCGTGCTCCTGCTCAAGGCGACGGCCCTGGCCCTGCGGGATGTGCCGGAACTCAACGCCGTGTGGGAAGGGGACGTGGTCGTGCCACGGGAGACGGTGCACGTCGGCGTGGCGATCTCGTTGCGGCAGGGGGGGCTCGTGATCCTGGCCCTGCACGACACGGTGACCCGCAGCCTCGACTGCCTCATGGACGGCCTCCGCGATCTCACGGTGCGGGCCCGTGCGGGCCGGATGAAGAGCTCGGAGCTTGCCGATTCCACGATCACGGTCACGAGCCTGGGCGATCGCGGGGTGGAGAGCGTCTACGGCGTGATCTATCCGCCGCAGGTGGCGATCATCGGCTTCGGCAGGATCGTCGAGAGGCCCTGGGCCGTAGACGGCGGGCTGTTCGCCAGGCCGGTGGTGACGGCGACGCTCGCGGCCGATCACCGGGTGTCGGACGGTCACCGCGGCGGCCTCCTGCTCGAGGGAATCGAGCGGCTGCTGCAGGAGCCGGAGAAGCTGTGAGCGACCAGCCGAACGACAGGGCGGGGCGGGTGCGCGACGCGGTCGCGAGTATCCTGGCCGGCATCGCGCCGGAGGCCGATCTTTCCAGCGTGCCGCCCGACGCGAACCTGCGACGGGAACTCGACCTCGACTCGATCGATTTCCAGAACTTCGTCATCCGGCTCTGCCGCGAACTGAAGCTCGACATTCCCGAACGTGACGCCGCGAGGCTAACGACACTCGCCGGCTGCGTGGAGTATCTGTCGGCCCGGCTGCCGGGGGCATCAGCGGTCGATGTGCAGCGTTAGGAAATGCGTGGCGCAGCTGATGCAGGGATCGTAGCTGCGGATGAGCCGCTCGCAGCCCAGCGACGCTTCGTCGTCGCGTCCAGCCAGCGACGCCGGGTCGTCTCCGCTTTCGAGCAGGCTCGGCAGGTAGGCCCGCAGGTCGGCCTCGATCCGGGCCTGGTTCTGGCTCGTGGGAGGGATGATCGTCGCCTTGGCGACGAGGCCGTCTGCGCCGATCTCGTAGCGGTGGTAGAGCAGGCCACGCGGGGCCTCCGTCGCGTGACAGCCCGTTCCGGCCCGGGCCGCGGAGGGCATGCGGCAGGGGGTGACCGAGGCCCGGCACGACCGCGCGATGGCGAGGGCTTCCTCGAACGCCGCCATGATTTCGACGGCCCGGGCCACGATCGAATGGAAGGGATTGCGGGAAGGCCAGCCGATGCCGCAGGTGACGGCGGCCCGCCGGGCCGCCGTCGGGAGGTCGGCAAGGCAGTTGTTCAGCCGCGACAGCGGGCCGCAGAGATAGGGGCGATCGCCCGGCACGATGAAGCTCGACAGGGCGGTGCTGTGCGGCACCTGCCGTTCGACGAAGTGCCGCGGATAGTCGTCGATCGGGATGTCGAGACCGGCGTCTCCCGTGGCGGTCGACGACACGATCCGGCCGTCGTTCATCGGGTAGCCCCGCGGCGCCCGTAGCGACACGCACTCGTACGGCTGCGTGAAATCCGGGAATTCGAACCGTCTGACCGTGTCGAGCGTGTCGGCCGCGGCGTGCAATCCCCACTCGAGATCGGGGACGAGCCCGCGGACCGCCGTGGCATCGGGCGCGCGGTGAAAGCCGCCGACCGTCACGTTGACGGGATGCACCGCACGGCCCCCGATCATCTCCAGGATCCGGCCGCCGATCGCCTTCATCCGCAGGCCGCGGTCGAGAAACCCCGCATAGGCCTCGGGATAGGTGAAGCAGCTGTCGCAGCCGAGGAAGTCGGGGGCGTGCAGCAGGTGGATGTGGAGCGCGTGGCTCTGGATCCATTCCCCGCACGCGAGGAGCCGGCGGAGCAGGTGGATCTCCGGCGTCACGGCGACGCCCAACGCCGACTCGAGGGCCTGGCAGGCGGTCAGTTGATAGGAGACCGGGCAGATGCCGCAGATCCGCGCCACGATGTCGGGCACCTCGCGGATCTCCCGGCCCTCGAGCAGCCGCTCGAAGAACCGTGGCGGCTCGTAGATGGCGAACTCCACGATGTCGACGCGGCCGGCGGTGACCCGCGCCCGCAGGCTGCCCGCCCCCTCGACCCGTGTCAGGCCCTTCACGACGATGTGCCTGGGCTCGGTCACGGCGCACCTCCGGCCGCGTCGCCTGCGAGCCGATCGCTTTCCCGGCGAAACGCGGGAGCCCAGGCGTTGAACGAACGCACGAGCCTGGCGAGATGTGGACGCGAGTCGCCGCGGCG
>JBIIYN010000206.1:0-6982 GCA_044346795.1 Pirellulales bacterium | reverse complement strand
CCTGTCGATCGCCGAGCGGACGGCCCGGGCCCACGTGGCGGCGATCAAGGAGAAGCTCGGCGCGGCCACGGCCGCGCAGTGCGTCTCGCGGGGCTACGAGATGGGCATCTTCCGGGGCAACCCGGCGGGAGTGAAGGGGCGGGAGGCGTAGAGCCGCAGGGGGATGACCGACGGCCACACGGCTGATACCATGCTCCACCGCGGCGGCACAGGGCCGGCCGACTCGGGAGCGAGCGGGAAACACGAGGGATCAGACGATGGCAAAGATGATGGCGGCGGTGCTGCGAGGTGTCGGGCAATTCGGCCTCGAGGACGTGGAACGTCCGGTGCCCGTCGCCCCCGGCACGGTGCTCGTGCGGATCAAGTCGTGCGGCTTCTGCCAGACCGACTACAAGGCCATCAAGGGGATCCGTCGGAACGTGACGTTTCCGCTCATTCCCGGACACGAGCCGGCGGGTGTCGTGGCGGAGGTCGGCCCGGGGGTCACGCACTTCAAGCCGGGTGACGAGGTGATCTGCCAGCCGTCCGGGTTCTGTGGCTTCTGTCCGCATTGCCGGGTCGGCAACACGCATTACTGCGAGAGCGCCTTCACGACCGGCGGCGACGGGCCGGACGAGGTCTGGGCGGGGGCGTTCGCGGAGTACATGCTGACGCGGGAGGGCTGTCTGTTCCGGAAGCCCGCCGGTGTCTCCTTCGACGCCGCCGCGCTCACCGAACCGCTGTCCGGCGCCTGGAAGGGGGTCATCCAGTACAGCCAGATGCAGGTCGGCGACGACGTCGTGGTGATCGGCGTCGGTGGCATCGGGCTCCTCTGTCTGATGGTCGCTCATGCCGCTGGGCCGGGGCGGCTCGTCGCCGTCGATCCCAGTCCGCTGGCGCGGCAAAACGCCCTCGCGCTCGGGGCGACCCATGCCGTCGATCCCTCCGCGGGTGCGCCGCGCGACCTCGTCTACGGCATCCTTCCCGACGGGCCCGATCTCGTGATCGAGGCGGCGGGCCCGATCTCCGCGGTGAAACTCATGGTCGATCTGCGGCGGCGGGGCACGCGATGGAACGTGTTCGGCATCACGACCCACGAGACCTTCGAACTCGACGGGGGCCTGACGCACTTCCTCGAGGGTCGTATGGACGCGAGCTTCGGCACGACGTCGCTGGCGATGCAGCAGGCCATCCGCCTCATCGAGCGGGGCGTGGTCGACCCCGAAAAGATCATCTCGCACCGGCTTCCGCTCGCGCGGATCGACGAGGCCGTCGCGATCATGGGCACTCCCGACCGCAACAAGGTGATGATCCATCCATGAGCGATATCGACGCGGAGTTCGAGCGACGGGTCGTCTCCAAGGTGTCGTGGCGGCTGCTTCCGTACCTCTTCCTGCTCTACGTCGTCGCCTACGTCGACCGGATCAACGTGGGGGTGGCCAAGGAGTCGCTCTCCCGTGACCTCGGGCTCGACCCGGCCGTCTTCGGCTTCGGGGCGGGAGTCTTCTTTCTCGGCTACTTTCTCTTCGAGGTGCCGAGCAACGTCATGCTCGTCCGCGTGGGCGCCCGCCTGTGGATCGCCCGGATCATGATCCTCTGGGGGCTCGTGACCGTGGCCATGATGTTCGTCTACGACGCGACGAGCTTCCAGGCCCTGAGGTTTTTGCTCGGGGCCGCCGAGGCCGGCTTCTTCCCGGGCATCATCTTCTACCTCACGCGGTGGTTCCGACCTCGCGACCGCGCGTGGGCGATCTCGCTTTTCATGACGGCCGGAACCATGGCGGGAGCCTTCGGCAACCCGCTGTCCGGGGGCCTCCTGCTGCTCGACGGTCTCGGAGGCCTGGCGGGGTGGCAGTGGCTCTTCCTGCTCGAGGGCATCCCCGCGGTGCTCCTGGGACTGTCGGTGCCCTTCCTGCTCACGGAGTCACCGGAGACGGCCCGCTGGCTCACGCGGGAGGAGAGGGACTGGCTGTGCCGGGAGGTGCCGCAAGAGCCGCCCCGGGCGCACGGCGGTTCGAGCCTGCTGGCCGGACTGGGGCACCCGGTCGTCTGGCATCTCGCCGCCGTGTATTTCCTGCTCGTCACGGGAGCCTACGGCTTCGAGTTCTGGCTGCCGACCATCGTGAAGAGTCTCGGGGTGGGCGGCGACTTCCGGGCCGCGCTCGTCTCGGCGATTCCCTACATCGTCGCGACCGGCGCGATGCTCGTTGTGGGCCGCATGTCGGACCGCTCGGGCGAACGACGCTGGCATGCGGCCGTGTCGATGGCGGTGTCGGCCGCGGGATTCCTCGCCAGCACGCGGCTCATGCACGAGCCGGTCTGGGCGCTCGTCGCCCTCTGCGTCGCCTGGGCGGGGCTGAAGGCGGCGCAGGGGCCGTTTTGGGCGATTCCGCCCGCGTTTCTCGCGGGTTCTGCCGCGGCGGGAGGGATCGCGTTGGTGAATTCGGTGGCCAATCTGGGCGGCCAGGTGGGGCCGGCTCTGGCCGGATTCCTCGAGCGATCCACCGGCAGCTTCACGGCGGGCCTGCTCGCGTCGGCGGGACTCCTCGCCGCCGGGGCCGTGCTCGCCTTGCTGCTGCCGAATCCGGGGCAGCCGACCGCATCGTCGGACCGACGGTGAGCGTCAGACCGTGATCCGGCGGGAGCGGGCGGAGACGTGCCAACGCTCGCCGGCGCGTCCGTCGCGCACGACCACGGCGTGCTCGTGAAGGGCCACGGTCGGACAGACATGCCGCGGCAGGAAGTAGAGAACCGTGCCGACGGGAAAGTCCGCCGCCCGGCCGTCGGGCTCACGGAACCGGTCTTCGCCATGCGGATGTCAATCGGTTTCCGACAGGGCGGAGCGGAAGCTGCGGTACTCGGCCAGGGCGTCTCGAAAGTGCCGCGGCAATGCGGCGATCCGCTGCGATGCCCCGTGTTTGCGTGACTCGCGGCGTGATTCACCCGCCTCGGGCCCCAGCAGCCAGAGGAGGTAGGCCAGCCGCCGGTGCATGCCGTCGTGGAGCATCAGAAAGACGGCGTTTCGGCTGAGCGGGTTCATCTCGAACGCGCTCCTGGCGGGCACGAACAGTTTGCGTCGGGCGATGACTTCCAGGTCTCGTTGCCGGCGATCGGCCGGTGCCGCCGCGAGGAAAGAGGCCGGGATCGGCAGGTCGAGTTCCTCCGTGAGCACGCGGGCCGGCACCCAGAAGGCCCTCGGCACCCGAAGCATGCGGGCCCAGCGTGTCACCTGCCGCCAATCGCACTCCCGGCCCGACGCGCGCAGCAGAAACTCGATGTCCCAGCCCGCTTTTGCTCCCTGGCCGAAGAGGTGCGTGGTGGCGTGCGTGACGACGTGCAGGAGCATGCCCTCCGGGCTCAACGTGTCGAGGGCGCCGTATTCACTCCGGGCAAGCGGCCGCGTCCGCACGAGCATCTCCGCTTCCGGAAGGCCCCAGCAGCCCGGCATGATTCGCGTGTGGATCTCGACCGGCACGCCCTTCCACGAGACGGCAGCGAGGTGATGCGGCCCGGAGCGGCCCGCCTCCCGTTCTCCGTTGAATCCCCGCGCGAGCAGCCGCTGGCGGAGCCGCGGGGCCAGCGCCGCAGGCACGACGATGTCGATGTCACCCGCTGCACGGACGGGTGTGCCCGCGTCCGCCAATGCGAGGACGGCCGCCCCTTTCAGCAACACGCCACGGCCGCCGAGCGCGACGAGTTCGGCGTCGATTCTCGCCAGGGCATCCCGCTGCACGAGTTCCCGGATGCCGTCGCGCAGGGCCGTCTCGCGGATGCGCTCGGTGAAGAACCGGGGGGCCCAACGCCGAAACTCTGCGTCGTCGAGCAGCGGCAGGAGCGGTCGTGACAGGCCGCAAGAGACGAGCGTCTCGGCCTGTTGGTTCCAGTCGAGGTCGGCCCGTCCGAGGATTCGCGCCGACTCGGCTCCCCAGTGGCCCACCGGACGAAGCAGTGCCCGGTGGAACAGCCGGGCCGCCCCCTCGGCGTTGACGATCTGACGGTTGAGCCCGCCCGCTCGACGCTGGTCGGCGATCAGCCGTGCCATCGCCTGTCGTTCAGCCGCGGGCCGCGAATCGGCGAGGCGAACCCGCAGTGCGGCGACCGCCTCGGGGCGGCTCGTGACGTGCAGGCAGAGTTCGCACATGCCGCGGTAGCGATCGCGAAACGGAAAGCTCTCGAATCCGGGCAGCCGCGCGAGCTCGTCACGGAGCCGCTCCGGACCGAACGTGCGGATCGTGTCGAGCACGGGATCATCGCGGTGTGTGGCGAGGAGGTCGGCCAACGGCCGCTCGCGAAGCGATCCCACGTGCAGCGGATGACCGGCCGGCATGAAGTACGAGGGGCCGTTGCAGGCCATGACGCGGAGATCGTCGGTGATCGCCGGCGTGCCACACGCATTGCAGAACCCGGAGGTCTCGCCCCGCCACTGGTCGTCGGCGATGGTGCGGGCCGCTGCGCCGACGGGCTGCACGTCGTAGAGCCGCAGTTGGGCCGTCGGCAGGCCCTCGAAGGGGCGGACGATCTGCTCGAGCCCCTGCTCGCCGGCGACGCGGGTGACGTTGATGTTGACGGGAAAGGAGAGCCGCCGTGCGGCGGCGACGATGGTGACCGCCGGCTCGGGGCCCTGGAACTCCGCATGGTAGCGGTCGTAGCTGACCGTGAGCCTGGTGAGCCCCGCCTTGATGAGCGCCCGCAGGTGGCGGGCGGCGGTCGCCGATGTACGGCCCCAGAAGCCGTTGGTCGACAGGGCGGACCGCACTCCGAGTCGCCGTGCCTCCCGCATCAGGCGCAGGAGGAGACGCTGACGCATCATCGGCTCGCCGCCGGTGAACTGGATGCTCCGGACGCCGGCCGCCGCCGCCTGCCGGACGGTTGCGAGCAGTTCCTGTTCGGTCGGCTGTGGGCCCTCCGCGTGGGGGCTGGATTCCACGCTGCAATGGCCGCAGGTCATGTTGCACCGCCGTGTCACCATCAGGGCGACGTGTTCGGCCCCGCGGGTGGCCGTTCCGGGATCGGCGGTCGAGGGAGACCGTTTCATGGAGCTTGTGCCGTGTGGACGGAGCGTGAGGGTCCGACGTGTCGGGTGATCGCCGCGATCATCGCCCCGAGCGGTCCGCGTCCGAGGTCGAAGGCGGGGACATGATGGGCGAGTGGTTGGAGCCGTTCGAGCGCCTTGGCCATGCCTTCCCGCCGGATGACGTTGGAGTATGGGGCCAGCGACACGAGCGCTTCGGCGGGGTTGATCGTGCGCACTTCCGCCGGCCCGGCGTCGACACCGCGCCGGGCGAGGAAGAAAACCGCGGCCAGACCGGGCCGGCGGATCGCCGGCGGGCCGGTGATCTCGGCGGGATGGAACAGGCAGCCATCGTCGGTGGCCATGAACGATCGCGAAGCCTCGATCTGGCGCCAGAGACCTTCGCCGAGAAGCATCCGGCCGCCCGTCCGGAGCGACACGCGACGCGGCGCCGCCTCCGCGCATGCCCCGGAGGCCGCGATGACGGCCACGTCGTCGCCGAGGAACGACCAGCCCTCCTGCCAGAGTGCCGTCGCGAGCGTGGTTTTGCCGGATTCGCAGGGGCCGACGAGCAGCACGCCCAGCTCGCCGAGTGCGAGTACCGCCGCATGCAGGGTCACGACCCGCCTGTCTCGCGTCACGAGATCCGCGACCGCGAGAAACTCGACCGCCTGCACCGCCTTCTCCGCCGACTCGCAGCCCCTTCGGTCATCGCCCGTCACAGCGGATACGATCCACTGCCGCCGTGGCTGCGGCGCGGCGATCGTCGCGACGGGTCCGCGGACGGGCGGTTCGCACGGCTCGACCAACCAGACGGAATCCGGCGTCGGGGCCGACCCGTCGTCGCAGGAGGCCGCGGCCCGCAGGACCGATTTCGCGAGGCGGATCACCTCACCCGTGCCCGTGCCGCTCACCCGCAGTTCACAGATGCGACCGGCCATCGTCCACCGGACGGCATCGCAGGGGACGACCACAGCCGGGCGGTCAGACATCGACGGCGATCAGCTCCTGCTCGGAAAGCTGCGCGATGTAGCGGGAGACGTCATCGGCGGCGCGGGCTTCGGTGAGATCGGCGTGGGACGCCACGAGATGTGCCGCCATGTCCTCGGCCGAGAGAGGACTCGACAGCGCGTTCCAGAGCGCAGCCCCGGTCGGGTTGAGCACGATCGACTTCTGGGTGCGTCGGTGAAACAGCACGACCCTGTCACCGACCGCAGTGCCCTGCACGTCGGCGGCTTGCTTGAATTTGGCCATCGTGTTGAAGTCCGTCGGAGGTTGATGCCACCGGCATGAGACGGAGATCAATCTGGCTGCGAAACGCCACCGGCGTAATGGACCTCGCGCTCGACGTCCTCGACACCGAGCACACGCTCGATGCAGGGCGGCTCGTAAGACGAGGGGGCTGCAGCGGCAACAGGCTGGTTCATTATCACGTTCTCCAAAAGAGGATTTCGAAAAGCAGGCCAGGCAGAGGTACGGCACGCTACGAGCGGAAGTCGCCGGAAGCCGCCGTTTCACGCCACCTGTATGACAGCGGAGTGTAGTTGCGGGTTCGGGGACGTTCCAGCAAAAAACCGCCGGCGATCACGGCCGCCGCTACAGAGCCCGGCGGTGCTTTTTGCGGGCCCGGAATGACGGCTTGGCCGGGGCGACGGCGGTGGCCGTGCCCGTCGACCTGCCTGTCGTCTGCGACCCGGTGCCGTGGGCCTGGCGAGACTCGCGGGCACCGTGGCTGTCCGGCCGGCCGGCCGGCGCTCGGCGGCCTTCGCTCCTGCCCCCCCTGCCCCGTGCCGAGCCGGGCCGGTCGTCGCGACGACGCGGCTGCCGAGCCTGTGTGCCGCGGAACTCGCCGCCGCGGCGGTCTGACTGGCTTGCGGCCGCCTCGACCTGCGGCAGTTCCGGCAGGTCGCTACGAACCGGGATCGTCCGGCGGATCAGCCGCTCGATCGCCTGTAGCCGTGGCCGTTCCTCGTGGTCGCACAGCGAGATCGC
>JBIIYN010000205.1:0-7008 GCA_044346795.1 Pirellulales bacterium | reverse complement strand
TCCCCCCGACACCGGCGTGTCTTCCGTGATCGGCTTCGTGGCCAACCCCCGCACCCGCGCCGTAAAAGGATTCACACCGAGGAGTTCCTGCGAAACGAGGTTGTGAATCGCCAGGTCGGCGGCCGAGACGAGATCCCTCGGCGACTCCTTCTCGGCAAACGTCAGATCGCGCGGCGATATCGTCCCGGAGGACGACGTAGGGGTTGGAGTAGACCGTGTGGGCGTTGCTCGCGTCCGAACCGGATCCCAGCACGGGGAATGGGAAGCGGATGTCCGCCACCGTGCAATCGAGAAGGCTTGCAGTTCCAAGGTCCACTTCCACCATCACCTCCGACGCGTGCATGGGCGGAAATCGGCCGTCATGCCGGGTGGTAGGATAGTGAATCGCGGCCGCGTCGCGAACTTCCGCCTTGCTTCGCCCATGGAAACGGATAGGTTTTCCCGGGATTTTGCCCGGACGGCATGTGCGGCATCCGGCCGCCTTGTCAGGTTTCGCAGTCGATCGAGGAACTCATGGGCGCCATCCGCATTCCTGGCAGCCGCGAAGCGTTCGACTCGGGCGATGCGCCCGAGTCGCGAACGGCAGGGCATTCCAAGCAGGTCGCCCCCATGCCCTGGCTCGCCGCCCTCCTGGCCCTCGTCGCCATCGCCTGGTGCACCGGCACCGGCCGCTGGACCGCCGCCGCCTGGAACACGCCCCTCCAATATGCCGACGGCTTCTACTGCGATGTCGTCTGGACATTCGCCGGCATGAAGGCCACCGCCGATGGCCACAACCCGCCGTTTTTCTGGAAGACCGTTCCCGAACTCGGCGCCCCCTTCGAGGCCAACTGGAACGACTGGCCTGTGACCGAGGAGATCCCGTTCTTCGCCTTCGGCCTCCTCGCCAAGGTGTTCGGCGTATTCGCCGGCTTGAATCTGGCCCTGCTCGTCGGCCACCTGCTCGCCGCCGCCACGATGTTTCTCGTCGCCCGCGGGCTCGACTGCTCGAACCGCTGGGCCTTCGTCGCCGCCCTCGCCTACGGCCTCGCGCCCTTCATCTTCGCCCAATCACCCCACCACATCACCGTCGCCTACGCCTGGCACGTGCCGCTCTTCCTGCTCGTCTGGAAATGGGTCGCCACCGATCCGGGCCTCGAACTCGGAACGAGACGCTTCTGGTGGGCCCTCGGCATCGCCTTCCTCGCCGGCCTCCAGAACGTCTACTACACGAACATCCTCTGCCAGATCACGCTCCTCGGTGCCGGCTTCCGTGGCCTGCGGTCAGGGTCCTTCATGCCGCTCAAGCCCGCCCTCGCCGTGATCGGCGCCGCGGCCGCCGCCTTCGCGCTCATGAACCTCGACACCTGGACGTTCCGGGCCGTCAACGGCCCGAACGCCGGCGCCGTCGTCCGCGAATACAAGTGGCTCGAAATCTACGGTCTCAAGCTCATCGACCTGGTCGTGCCGCCCGTCACCCACCATTTCCAGCCCTTCGCCGACTTCGCCAGGGCCCACCGCGCGGCCGCGCCGCTCCAGGACGAGGGCTCCTACCTCGGCCTCGTCGGCCTCGCGTCCCTCGGCCTGCTCGCGGCCGGGGCGATCGGGGCCGTCGTCCGCAACCGGGCCAACGCCATCCCCATGGAGGCCTGGCAGGTGCTCTGGATCGTGCTCTGCTTCGCGACCGGCGGCCTGAACGCGATCCTCGGGGCCTTCGGCTTCACGCTCTTCCGCACCGGCTGCCGCTACAGCGTGGTCATCCTCGCGATCGCGCTGGTCTACGCCGCCCGGCGGCTCACGGCGGTCGAGAGGCTGGCCGCCTTCCGCGTCGACGCCGAAACGCTCCGCATCGGCACGATCGTGGCGGCGATCGCGGCCGGCATCGTCGTGCTCTGGGACCAGGTGCCCGCGGCCCCGAGGCCTGAGCAGACGGCCGCCATCGCCGGCCAGGTGGAGGCCGACCGGCGGTTCGTCGCGCAGATGGAGGCGGCCCTGCCCGCCGGCGCGATGGTGTTTCAGCTGCCGATCATCGCGTTTCCCGAGGAACCCGCCCCGGGCGTGCCGCCCTACGATCATTTCCGCCCGTATCTCCACAGCCACCAGCTCCGATTCTCCTTCGGCTCGATGAAGGGGCGGGCCCGCGAGCAGTGGCAGCAGGAACTCGCGAAGGTGCCGTTCGAGAAGGCGGTCGAAGAGATCAAGGGCCGCGGCTTCGCGGCGATCTCCATCAACCGCAACGGCTTTCCCGACAAGGGCAGGCAGCTCGTGGAAAAGCTCCGCGGGCTGGGCCACGACAAGCCGCCGATCGAAAGTGCCGCGGGCGACCTCGTCTGCGTGCCGCTGACTCGATGATTCCCGACTGTGGTCACTCAGGTGAGGAGTTGACATCCCCTCTTTCGAGTGTATATACAGGGGTTCAGTATCCAGCCGATGCCAGCCGCGGTTTGTCGGCGGGCTGGCCGTCGGCAAAAATATGAATGGTCGTATCACCGGAGGAAATTCCCCATGCGCACCTTCGCCGAGATGAAGAGCCGCTTTCTGGTCGGTTTCAACGAGCAGCAGTCGGAACTGCTGGCCGAATGCGTGGTGGAAAGCTATGGCGACCTCGCCACACGCCGCGACATGGCCGAACTCCGTGAGGTGGTCGCCGATCTGGCTGCCGCCCAGAAGGAGACGCAGGCCGAGCTTCAGAAACTTGCCGCCTCGCACGACAGACTCGCCGCCTCGCACGAGCAGACGCAGTCCGACGTCCATGAACTGACGCGGATCAGCAAGGAGGTGCTCTGGTCGCTCGGCGACCTGAAGAAACAGGTCGGCGGCCTGTCGAATTCGGTCGGCCAAGGCCTCGAGGCCTACGCGATGGAGCGGATTCCCCGGATTCTCGAGCAGCGGTTTGGATTCGTCACCGAATCGTCCGCACCCGAAAACATCGGCGGCGACGGCGAGGAATATGCATTCGACGTCGTCTACCGCGGCACGGCCAACGGGCATCGTGTGGTGGTGCTCTGCGAGGTGAAAACCAACATCACCATCGCCGAAGTGGAAGACTTCGTGTCCATAGCCATGCGGGCCAAGCCGCACGTCGACGCATCGGACGTTCGCATGCTTTTTTTCGGCTACCGCGCCGGCCACAAGGCCCAACGGCTGATCGCCGACCACGGGGCGATGCTGGCCTTTCCCCGCGGTCTCATCGTGAGCTGAAGAAGATCCTTGACCGCGGCTGCCGGCTTTGCGAAGGGCCCGTGAATGACTCTGAAGCCCTGGCAACAGGCGGCCCTGCTCGCCGGCATCACGTTCGCCGTGTTCTCCGGCACGCTCGCCGCCGACTTCGTCTACGACGCGCGGATGCAGATCCTCACCGGCGACTTCATCCACGAGTGGCGCAACTGGCCCGCCGTGCTCAGCGGACGCGTGCTTGGCATGGACGTGCTCGACGGCAACCGGCCGGCCATGCTCGCGTCGCTGATGCTCGACGCGGCCGTCTGGAGCCGGGAGCCGTTTGGCTACCACCTCACGAGCGTGCTCGCGCACATGGCGAACACGGTGCTCGTGTGGCTGGTCGCACGGGCGCTGCTCGGGCCGCGAGACGCCGCGACCGATCCTCTCCCTCCGCTCCTGGCGGCGGTCGTGTTTGCCGTGCACCCGGTGGTCACCGAGGCGGTCTGCGAGCCGACCTTTCGCGAGGACCTGCTCGTGGCGGCCTTTTCGCTCTCGGCCCTCCTGCTCGCCATGCGTCACGATCCGGCGGCCCCGGGCCTCGATGGATGGCGGGCCCTCGGCTGCACGGCCCTGAGCCTGCTGGCCATCGCCAGCAAGGAGGCGGGGATCGTCGCCCCGATGCTCCTGGGTGCCTATTGGTGGCTCTTCCGCCGCTGCGAGCCGGCCCGCTTCTGGGCCGTGGCGGTCGGCGCGGCGAAGCTCTGCGTGGTGGCCTTCCTCGCCGCCCGGTTCTTCCTCGAGCCTGATCCCTCGAAGATCTTCGAAACCAGGCCTGAATACCTCGGCGGCTCGCTCGCCCGCGCTTTGGCGATCGAGCCGCGGATCCTCGCGCTCTACGCCCAGCTCATCCTGTTTCCGGTCAATCTCTGTGCCGACTACGGGATCGTGTCCGTCGGTCATCTGCCGCTCCCGGCGGCCCTCGGGCTCCTGGCCGTGATCGCCGTCGCCGGCACGCTCGCCGCCCGGCAGGACCGGCGGCTGGTCTTCGCCTTCGCGTTGATCCTGCTGCCGCTCGTGCCGGTGGCCAACCTCGTGCCGATCTATCGGCCCGCTGCCGACCGCTATCTCTACCTGCCCATGGCCGGCGTCGCGGTGGCGGTGGCCTGCCTGCTCGACGCGCCCTGGCTCGTCGGCCGCGACCGGTTGCGCCGGTTCGCCCTCGTCGGCGGCATGGCGGCGGCGGCGCTCCTCGGCATGGCGAGCATCGAGCGGCAGCGGGTCTGGGCCAATGCGATCGCGCTCTGGGACGACTCCCAGCGGAAAAATCCGGCGTCGGTCACGGCGGCCGCGGGCCTGGGCGAGGCCCTGCGCGAGGCCGGCCGGCTCGCCGAGGCCGAAGCGGCCACGCGCCGGGCGATCCGGCTCGCGGATGGCCGCCGCGGCGACGACTGGGCCACGCTCGCCCTCATCTTCGATGCGCAAGGCCGCCCGAACGAGGCCGCCGCCGCGGTCGCCAAGGCGCTCGAAGTCGAGCCCAGGCTCGCCGATCCCGATGGCCGCGTGGCGGCGCTCGCGATGGAGCGCCGCACGGCCGACGAACTCAAGAGCCTGCTCGAACGACTCGGGAGCATCCCGAGGAAGCCCGAAGCGCGAGCGAGGGACGGCGTCAGCCCGCCCACTGGCCCGTCGCCTTGAGGATCTCGAGCGTGAGGATGATGCCCACGCCCATCAGCGATTCCCCGGCGATCAGCCCGCTCGACACCGGCACCGTGTAGGTCTCCGCCGCCTGCGGCGCCCGCTTCGCCACCAGCCATGCGACGAGCGCCCCCACGAACATCGCGATCGAGTTGAAGGCCGGGATCACCCCCGCGATCCCCAGGCCCGTCGTCGAGGGAATCCACGGCTTCCACTTCCTGGGCGCGAACTCCTCGAGCAGCGTGAGCAGCACGCCGAGCACCGCCCCGACCACGATCGCCGCGAGCGCCCCCTTCGGCAGGGCGTGCAGGCCCTGCGCCAGGAGCCGCGCCACCCCCTCCCACACCTTCGCCGCCGGTGCCGGCAGCTCCGCCGACCCGAGCCGGCCGGGATCGCCCTGCACCACGAAGATGTAGGCCGGCACCGAGACGAGCGTGCCCGCCACCACGCCGAACAGCTGCGAGATCGTCTGCTTCCGCGGATTGCCGCCGAGCAGGTAGCCGCTCTTGAGATCCGTGAGCAGGTCGGCCGCGTGCGAGGCCGCCCCCGACGTGATGCAGGCCGTCATCAGGTTCGTCGTGATGTTGGAGGGGGCGACCACGCCGTAGAGCAGCTGCGTGATCTTGCCCATCGCGCCGATCGGCGTGATGTCGGTCTCGCCCGTGGCCCGCGCCGCCACGATCGACAAGAGAAACGTCACCACCACCGCCAGCAGGCCCATCCACCAGGTGATCCCGAAGAGCACGTGGCCGAGCACCACGCACGCCGTGCCGGCGAGGGCCACGCCCACCACGAACCACGACGCCGGCACCTCGATGTGGGCCAGCTCGTCGTCGATCCGCTCGCGGGCCCGCGCGCCGCCTCCACCGAGCCCGCCCACGAGCCCGGCCAGCGTGCCCGAAAGACCGCTGAAGGCCCGCAGCACCGTCCGCCACTTGAAGGCGAACGACAAGAGCCCGCTCGTCACCATCATCGCCGTCGCCGGCCAGAGCACCCAGGCCACGATTCCCCTGTAGCCGGGCTGGCAGATGCCCTGCTCAACGAGGATCGGGCCGATCACGCCGAAGCAGATGACGGAGCCCAGCAGCATCGACACCGCCACCCGCATCCCCATGATCGCCCCGGCCGCCAGCATGATGAGCGAGCCCTCGATGCCGATCGTGTATTTCGCGAGCAGGTCGCGGCCGAACGCCGTCGGCAGGAATGGCAGCTCCGCCGGAAATGCATACGCCCCCAGCCACTTCACCGCCGCGAAGAGATCCCGCCAGACCGCCAGCGCGGCGCCGACGACCCCCGCTGCGAAGAGCGACCGCGCCTTCACCACCGCCTCGCCGCCGGACGAGTGCATGCTCTTGAGCGTTTCGGCGGTGGCGATGCCGGAAGGGAAGGGGAGCTGGTCGACGTTGATCAGCTGCCGCTTGAGGGGGATGGCCATGAACACGCCCAGGAACGAGAGCGCCCCCAGCCAGAGCATGATCTCCCACCACTGCATCAGCCGTCCGGTGGTGAGGTAGAGGGCGGGCAGTGCCGACACGAGCCCCGCGCTCGACATGTAGCCGGCGGCGCTGGCGGCGCTCGACATCGTGTAGTTTTCGAGCGTCGTGAACGGCCGGTCGCGCCACATCGGCACCACCCGCTCGAGCACCGAGAAGACTGCGTAGGCGATGATCGAGGCGGTGATCGTGACGCCGAGCCCCCAGCCGGTCTTGAGCCCGACGTAGAGGTTCGAAATCGACATCACACCGCCGATGATCATCCCGGTGATCACGGCCCGCGGTGTGAGCTGGACGGCATCGTCGCCCGCGTAGACGTTGGCGAGCCACCACCGCGCCGCCTCGCGCTCGTCGTCAAACGGCGGATGCTGCGTGGGGGATGTTTGCATGAAGGGCATTCGTGGCGCGCGGTCGCCCGGACGGCGACCGGAAGGCCGACGAGTCACACCTTGGCTGTGGCTCCGTCGGCCCAAGCCTGCCGGGGCCATGGATGGCCCGGCAGGCGCTCAAGTGTACGGTCGCCCGGACGGCGACCGGAAGGCCGACGAGTCACACCTTGGCTGTGGCTCCGTCGGCCCAAGCCTGCCGGGGCCATGGATGGCCCGGCAGGCGCTCAAGTGTACGGTCGCCCGGACGGCGACCGGAAGGCCGACGAGTCGCACCTTGGCTGTGGCTCCGTCGG
>JBIIYN010000204.1:0-7040 GCA_044346795.1 Pirellulales bacterium | reverse complement strand
CTACCGACTCATCGGCCCGCTCGCGGCGACCGTGTCGCTCGAGCGGACGGCGTGGATCGGCCGCTGGCTCGGCTGGGCGGCACTTGCCGGAGGGTTCCGCCATGCGACGGTGCCGCTGCTCGCGGGGGCGTGGTCACGGGTCCTCGCCGCGGCGGTCTTCTCGCTGGCCCTGCGGCACACGACCGCGGCCGGCGAATGGGTGATCGGGGGATGCGAGGCGAAGGTGTTCGCGTGGGCCCTGGTCCTCGCGGCCCTGGGCGAGATCGCGCGGAGCCGATTTGCCCGGGCATGGCTCGCGCTCGGCGCTGCCACGGCGCTGCATCCGATCGTGGGCGGATGGGGGCTCGTGGCGTTGCTGATGAGCTGGTGCCCGCTGCGCCCGAAGCTCCTCGAGCTGTTGCCGACCCCTTCGCCTCCGTCTCCTGGTTTCGCAAGGCATCGCTTCGGTTATCACCTGTCCGCGTTCGGTGCTGGTGTGCTCGTGATGGCCGGATTGGTGCTGGCGGCCGCCGGGATCGTGCCGGCGCTCGGCCTCTCCGCCGGCGCGGATGCCGTCACGCGGGCGGCGGCCGCGAAGATCCACGTCGTCGAACGGCTTTCCCATCACCTGCTGCCGCGCACGTTCGCGGACGGCATGGTGGCCCGGCACGTGCTCGCCATCCTGCTCTGGTGGTGCCTGCGTTCCGTGCGGACGACGGCGGCACCGCAGGGGCTGGCCGCCCGGGGCCGCGTCGATCGGTTCATCATCGCGTCTCTCGCCATCTCGCTGGCGGGCGTCGCGATCTCGCTCCTCGAGCCGGTGGCGGCGAACGCGGTCTATGGCCTGCTGCGGTTCTACTGGTTCCGGCTGGCCGACGTGCTCGTGCCATTCGGGCTGGCCACGACCGTGGCGGCGGTCCTTTCGGACGCCGCCACCATCGGCGGGCTGTTTTCAGCGCGGCCCGCTGTCATTCGCGGACTCGCGGCGGTGCTGCTGGTTCTCGATCTGGCCCATGAAAGCCGTCACTGGCCGCTGCCCGGCCGCGCGGGGCTCGTCGCCCGCAGCGACACGAAGGTCGATGCCGCCGCCTGGCGGGAAATCTGCGGCTGGGTGGCCGCCAACACGCCCGCCGATTCCTGCTTCCTCACGCCCCGCGGGGCGGCGAGCTTCACCTGGTGGACCGGCCGCCGCGAGGTCGTCGGCTGGAAGAACAGCCCGCAGGATGCCCGGTCGCTCGTCGAGTGGCGGCGGCGATTCGTCGACTGCTTCTCACGCGACGGCGGCTTCGCGAACATGGAACGATCGACGGCGGCGCTGGGCGCCGACCGGGTGCGACTGGCGGCGGAGCGGTACGGCGCCACCCACGCGATCGTCCCGGTGGACGTGCCCGGCGCGGAATCGCTGCCATTCGAACGACTTCATGCCAACCGCGGCTATGCCGTCTACCGATTGCCACCGATCGCGGCGACGGCCGCAGAGGCCCAAGTGAGGGAAAGACCATGACGCATCCCGAGGCCGCAGGGCACCTGCCGGGACAGACACCCTCTTCGAACCACATCGAGGCGGTCGCCTTCGATCTCGACGGGCTGCTCGTCAACACCGAGCAGCTCTACCAGCACGTCGGGGCGGAACTGCTCCGGCGGCGCGGCCGTTCGTTCGAGCCCGATCTGCTCGATGCCATGATGGGCCGGCCCCAGCAGGTGTCGCTCGCGATCATGATCGAGTGGCACGGCCTCACGGACACGGTCGACACGCTCGCCGCGGAGACGCACGAGATCTTCCGCGGGCTGCTCGATACGGAATTGCGGACGATGCCGGGGGTGGTGGAACTGCTCGACCTGCTCGACGAGCGCGGCATCGCCCGCGGCGTGGCCACGAGCAGCGGCCCGGACTTCGCCCACGACGTCCTGGGCCGGGTGGGGCTGCGCGAGCGGTTTGCGTTCGTGCTCACGAGCGCCGACGTGACCCACGGCAAACCGCATCCGGAGATCTACCGGGCGGCCGCCGGGCGGCTTGCCGTCGCACCCGGGGCGATGCTCGTGCTCGAGGACTCGGCGGCCGGCTGTCGCGCGGCCGTCGCGGCCGGGGCCGTCGCCGTGGCGGTGCCGGGCGGCCACAGCCGGCGGCACGATTTCACCGGCGTCCGATTCATCGCCGACACGCTGGCCGACCCGCGGATCCGCGGATTGCTCGTCGCATGAGACTCGACGCGTTATCGACGAGGTGGCTGATCCCGTCGCTTACGCTCCGGGCTTGTATGGGAGCATAGAAGCCCCCGGCGCAAGCCGGGGGATACGGATCACGTTCGAGTGTCGGTTGCCATACCCCACACTACAGATCGACGCCCAGTTTGTCCGCCTGCAGCCGCAGCGCCCGCTCGAATGCGGGAAAGGGATATGTCTGCCGACGCCGCAGGGCCCACGAGAATGTCGAGTCGACCAGCTTCCGGGGCAGTCTGCCGGTATCGACGAGCCGGACCACCTCCTCGATGAACTCGGTCTCCTCGGGCCGGCGGGCCTTGAGTCCGGTTTTCAACTGGTCTTCCAGCGAGATGACCTCGGCGCCGCCGACGGGTTCGTCGGCTTCGACCGCCGCGACGAGCACGGTGAAGAGGGCGACGACCGCGAACAGCGGTCCCGCCAGGAACGTCACTGCCGTGTGGCTGATGCGCATGCCAAGGGGCCTCCGGGGTGGTGACGGAGAGAAATAGGCTTCGTCGGCAGCCCGGTCAACGGCGGCCCGCCCTGGTCACTTGAACCGGGCGATCGCGTAGGACTTCTTGCCCGACCGCAGCACCAGCGTGGAGGCGCCGGCGAGGTCGGCGGCCGTGAGCCGGTAGGAGACGTCGGCCACGCGGCGGTTGTTGACGTACGCCCCGCCCTGTTCGATCGTGCGGCGGGCCGCGCCGCGGCTCTGCGCGAGCCCCGTATCGGCGAGCGCCTCGATCAATGGCAGGCCCTCGCCGTCGAGCGTGCCGCGGGCGAACTCACGGCTGGGCACGTCGGCGAAAATCTCGGCCAGCTGACCGTCGTCGAGCCGCTGGATCTCGGCGCCGAAGAAGATTTCCGTGGCCTGCCGGGCGGCGGCGAGGCCCCCGTCGCCGTGCACGAGCCGGGTGAGTTCCTCCGCCAGACGCTTCTGCGAGTCGCGGGCGGCCGGGTTGGCGGCCCGCTTCGCGTCGAGGTCGGCGAGTTCGTCGGGTGCCAGGGGCGTGAGCCGGGCCAGGCAGCGGCCGGCGTCGTCGTCGTCGAGATTGATCCAGTACTGGTAGAAGCGGTAGGGGCTCGTGCGGCGGGGATCGAGCCAGATCGCGCCGGAGGCGGTCTTGCCCATCTTCGTGCCGTCGGATTTCGTGAGCAGCGGGCAGGTGATGCCGTGAAGCTCACGCGATCTCAGGCGGCGTCCCAACTCGATGCCGGCGGTGATGTTGCCCCACTGGTCGCTGCCGCCGATCTGCACGCGGCAGTCCAGGGCGTCGGAGAGGTGCACGAAGTCCCAGGCCTGCAGGAGCATGTAGCTGAACTCGGTGTAGGAGAGGCCCCCGTCCCGCTCGAGGCGGCTCTTCACCGAGTCCTTGGCCAGCATCTGCGAGAGCGGCACGTGCTTGCCGACGTCGCGGAGGAATTCGAGGTAGCCCACGCCCCGCATCCAGTCGGCGTTGTTCACGACATGATGGGGGGCGACGCGGTCGTCCCGTCCGGCGCTGCCCAGGATCGATCGGATCTGCCGTTCGACGCCGGCGATGTTGGCCACCAGCTCATCGGGCGAGAGCAGGTTGCGTTCCTCGCTTCGGCCGCTCGGGTCGCCGATCATGCCTGTCGCGCCGCCGATCAGGGCCACAGGTTCATGCCCCGCCTGGGCCACGCGTCGCAGGAGCACGAGCGCCACCAGGTGCCCCACGTGGAGGCTGTCGGCCGTGGGGTCGAAGCCGGCGTAGACGCGGCGGCCCGGAGTGGCGAGCCAGTCGCGGAGCCGCGCCGCGTCGGTGGACTGGTGGATCAGGCCGCGGGCCTGGAAATCGGCAACCAGGTCGTGGGGCACGTGCGTCATGGGGCGAGTATAGCTCGTCACCGGCGGTCTGCTCGAGCGCATGCGACTTCGGTGTAGCACCGGCTGCGGGGCGGCAACAGTCTCGTCGCGTGGGCCGGGGCGGCCCAAAGCTCCTCGAGCTGTCGCCGACCCCTTCGCCTATCTCTCGTGTTTACCAAAGCATCACTCCATCTTTCTCGGAGTTGCTCTAACGCCACATGTCGTCGTTGGCGAAGGGGTGGGCGGGGCCGTCGAGGCGGTTGGCCGGGAGGGCCTTCATGGCCTGCTCGGCGAGCCTGAGATCCTCGCGCGACGTGATCTTGAGGTTGATCGGCGAGCCGGGCACGACGGTCACCTGCTGGCCGACCGCCTCGACGAGTTGCGCCTCGTCGGTGGGCCGGGTCCCCTGGGCCGCGGCGTGGGCGAACGCGCGGGCGAGCAGGTCGCGTGAAAACACCTGCGGCGTCTGCGCCTCCCACAGTCCGGAACGATCGACGGTTTCCGTGATCACGTGGTCTGCGTTCACCCGCTTGAGAGTGCCCACCACGGGGATCGCCAGAATCGCGGCCCCGGTGCGGGCGCCCGCTTCGAACACGCGGTCGATCCAGGCGGTCGCGAGGCAGGGCCGGGCCGCATCGTGGATCGCCACCATGTCGATGTCGTCGGACAGTTTCTCGAGGCCGTGGCGGACCGACTCCGCCCGGTGGCTGCCCCCGTCGGCGAGTGTGATCCCCATGAAGGCGAGGCTCGCCCCGAACTTCTCCACGAAGGCCTCGCGGTCCTCGGGCGAGACGACGACCACCACCTGCTTCACGTCGCTGCGGTCGGTGAACTTCTCCGCCGAATGCAGCCAGACGGGGCGGCCGGCGAGCGGCGCGAACGGCTTCTTGTAGTTTGGATCCTGGAAGCGGCTGCTCTGCCCGGCCGCGGCGAGGATTACTCCGAACGTCGGCATGATTACGGCGTCCGCGCGCCGACCGCGCAATCCATCAAGATTCGCACCATGGACTTGATGGCCGGTTTGTCGTGAATCCAAGCGGCGAAGCCTTCGCCGTACGTTGCATAGAGATCGACAAGCCAGAGCGGAGCTTCCGTCAGCAGCCAGCCGCGGAAGAGCAGCCAACGCGGATTTGCCGGGCCATAGACCTCGCGGGCAACCCAGCACATGCCCATGCCGCCCATGCCACCTCCCATTCCTCCCATGCCGCCACCCATGCCGCCCATGCCGCCACCCATGCCACCACCCATGCCGCCCATGCCGCCACCCATGCCGCCCATGCCGCCACCCATGCCACCCATACCGCCTCCCATGCCACCACCCATACCACCACCCATACCGCCACCCATGCCGCCACCCATGCCACCACCTGCACCACCACCGCCAGCGCCGCCGCCGCTGGCCGTGGAGAACTGGGTGACCTGGCCGACGCCGGAGAAGAGCGGCACGGTCGTGATGCGGACATAGCGGCGATCGGCCGAGACGACGGCCTGCGCCATCATGTTCGTGCCTTCGGGCAGCGTGCTGATGATCGGCTGGTAGCCGACGGCGCCGTTGCGGAAGAAGGGCATGCCGGGGCCGCCTGCCGTTTGCTGCCCGCCGCGGCTCTGCGCGAGCGAGGCAGCCGCAGACGAGTCGACCATGCCGGCGAGTTGCTGGGCGAGGATGGTGCGGCCCATCTGCTGCTGGGCCACCACGTCCTGGGCCACCTGGGCATCGAGCAGGGGTTCCTTTCGCCGACCCTCCAGCAGGTCGATGCTCACGAAGGCCTCGTCGTTCTTCACGACGAGTTGCTTCCGCTGCCACTGCTCACGTTCGGTGCCGCGATAGAAGACGACCGTGGCGGTCACGGTGTCGGCCGCCACCTTGCCCCAGGCCCGCCGGACCAGGATCCGGTAGGTGCCCGGGAATGCTTCGGAGGCGACGTACCGCTCCCGGTGGGTGGCGTTGGCCGGGTCGGCAGGCGCCTCCGAGTCGGCGAGCAGCATGCCTCCCGAACTGGAGCGCGGCGACGAGAGCGAGCAGACCGTGCCGGGCGGTTCCTCCACGACCAGGTCGATGTCGGCATCGCCATTCCAGGCCAGTTCCAGCTCGATGTCGCGGACGAGCGCCCGCTCGACACGGGTCCGGAAGTCGGCCGCCTCTTCCTTGCGCCCCGCTTTTTCCAGGGCGTCATAGGTGGCCCGCGACAGCCTGGCCGCCCGCATGAAGACCTCCCGCTGATCGGCCGGCCACTCGTGCGACAGCACGCCCGGACAGGCCCAGCGGAGCGTGGCGAGATCCTCGGCGCGGGCCGCGAGTGTCATGGCGAGGGCATAGGCCTCGCGGTTCGCCGGATCGAGATTCGTCACCTGCTTGCAGAGACGGATGGCCCGGCCGGGTGATCCGAACCGCGCGAGAAAATTGGCCAACGCGAGGAGATCGCCGGGTCCCGAGGCGAACTCGGCGGTCGAGAGCAGGGCCCGCTCGACGTCTTCGTGCGGCCGGCCGGCCGCCTCCATCGCCACGGCGAGCGCCTCGTACATCCACGGCTCCGCACGGCCGCAGGCGATCGCCGCCGAGAGCAGTTCGGCCGCCCGATCGAACCGCTTCTCCCGGCCCCATTCCGCCGCGGTGACCCGCAGCCGCGCCATCCTGATCGCGAGGTCGCGCTGGTCGGAGCCGGGGCCGTCGGGGCGGGAGGATTCCGTCAGGTAGGTGGTCACGGCCGCCCGCAGGTCTTCCGAGTCGATCACCGCCGCCGGAAGACCGATGTCGTCGAGCGGCCGCCGGGCCTCGGCGGCGAGGTCGGCACCGGGCTTTCCGGGGGCCGGCGTTGGGGCGGTCTTTTCGGAGCGGACACCGCCGCCCGCGGGCTTCGCCCGCGGATTCTGCGGCAAGGCCGCCGCATTCGGCTTCTCGCGGCGTGCCACCCGCGCCCGGGCGTCGGCGATCTGGAACATCCCGCCCATGCCGTTGCCGCCTACGCCGCCGGCCTGGATGCCGCCACCCTGACCGCTGTTGATGCCGCCGGCCCCGCCGAGGCCAGCGCCG
>JBIIYN010000203.1:0-7071 GCA_044346795.1 Pirellulales bacterium | reverse complement strand
CGGCCGCCGCGGCAGCTTTTCAGATAGTCGAGCGCCGCCACCTGGCCCGTCGTCTCGAGGGCGTCGCGGTAGACGGGGTCGTGGAAGCCCTCGATGTCGATGCTGCCACGCCAGCCGTGGAGCCTGAGCGTGCTGATCAGGTCGGTCCAGTTCGTGTCGCCGAAGCCGGGGGTGCGGTGATGGATGTACTGCACGCCGCCGCGGATGCCGTGCTCGCGGACCACGTCCCAGAGAACCGTCGCATCCTTGCCGTGGATGTGCCAGATCCGGTGGCAGTAGCGGCGGAGCTGTGGCAGCGGATCGACGAAGCTCACGATCTGGTGGCAGGGCTCCCATTCGAGGCCGATCACCGGGCTCGTCACCTCGCCGAACATCGCCTCCCAGGCCTGCGGCGCATGGGCGATGTTGCGATCGCCCGACTCCCACGTGCCGCGGGCCTCGCAGTTTTCAAACGCGAGCCGCACCCCCTTCTCCTCCGCGCGGGCGGCGAGCGGCCGGAAGACCTCGCCGAAGCGGCCGAAGGATTCCGGCACGGGCCGGCCCGGGATCCGGCCGGCGAAGCCCGACACGACGTCGCAGCCGAAGGCGGCCGCCGCGTCGATGAGCCGCTCCCAGTCGCGGACGGTCTCGGGGCTCGCAAGCGGATTGCCGTAGACGCCGATCGCGCTGATGCGGGGCGGCAGGTCGCCTGGGCCGACCGGGCAGGCATGGAGCGCCCGGCGGACGGCGTCGGCCAGGCCGGACACGTCGGCGTCGCCGACGCTGCGGCCGAAGCTGATCTGGAAGGTCTCGAAGCCGTGCGGGACGAGCTGGCGGATCACCTCCGCGGTGCGATCGTGGGCGGGCACGAGCGTGCCGATGCGGATGTCTTCGTGGCCGTGCATGGCGGAAGCCTAGGGTACAATCCGGGAAATCGGAAACAGGTGATTCCAGCCCCGATGAAACCATGAACAAGGCCTTCTGCAAAGAGCCCGATTCGAGCCTGCCGCCGCGGTGCCCGCGGTGCGGCGCCGACGGCCTGCCGGTGGGGCCGGACACGCTGCGGGCCCATCTCGCCGGCGACGCGGTCGACTCCCTCGGTGAGCCGGCCTACTGGTGCGCGACTGACGGCTGCCCGATCGCCTACTTCGACCTCTTCGAACGGAGCGTGGGCGTGGCCGCCGCGCACGGCCTCTACTGGCCGAAGGATGCGACCGGACCGCTCTGCTGCTGCCATGGCCTCACGGTGGACGACGTCGACGCCGATCTGGCGGATCGCGTGCCCGCCCGCGTGCGGGCCGTCGTGGAGCAGGCAGGCCGGCCCGACGCGGCCTGTGCGACGAAGAGCCCCGATGGACGGCCCTGCGTGGCCCGCGTGCAGCGGTATTACCTGCGTCGGAAACAACAGGGCTGACCGGCGCGGCCGGCGGCCGGTGACATGCGTCTGCTCAGCTGGAACATCCACAAGGGGATCGGCGGCCGCGACCGGCGGTATGCGCTCTCGCGGATCACCGACTGCATCGAGGCCGAGAATCCCGATCTGATCTGCCTGCAGGAGGTCGATCGGCACGTGCGGCGGAGCCGCTTCGACGACCAGCCCCGGCTCCTCGCCCGCTTCTTTCGCGCTCACTCGGTGTTTCAGGCGAACGTGACGGTGGGCAAAGGGGCCTACGGGAATCTCGTGCTGTCGCGGTGGCCGGTGGAGAGCCGGCATCGGGTGCTCCTGCGGCAGGGCGCGCGGAAGCCGCGGGGCGCGCAGCTGCTCCTGATCGACAGTCCGGAGGGGCCGCTGCACCTCGTGCACACGCACCTGGGGCTCGCCGAGCGGGAGCGGCACTGGCAGATGGACCGGCTGCTCGGTCACATGCTCTTTCGGTCGGCCGACGACCTGCCGACCCTGATCGTCGGCGACCTGAACGACTGGCGCGACACGCTCGCGGGTGGAAGCCTGGCGGCCAACGGCTTCACGCAGGTGACGAGCCCGCCGGGAAGGTATCGCTCGTTCCCGGCCTGGCTGGCGGTGGGCTCGCTCGACAAGGCGTTCGTGCGCGGGGCCATCGCGGTGCGCCAGGCGCGGATCGTCAAAACCAGCCTCTCGAAGACGGCGAGCGACCACCTGCCGCTCGTGGTGGATTTCCACCTCGAAGGGTAGCCCGGTCGATGGCAGCGCCGCGACCCGTTCCCGGACGTCGCTCGCGGGCCGTTCGTGGGGCGACGCTTGAAAGACGTCGGCGGCAGCGGTCAGCGGACGATCACCTCGAGATCCGGCCGCTGCCGGCGAATCGCCTCGATGTCTTCGGCCGTCACCTGTTTGAGTTGGCCCACGGTGATCTTTTTCAGTGACTTGCACGCAGCCAGCGGCTGCAGGCCCGCGCCGGTGATCCGGGGCCCGCCGATCAGGATCTCCTCCAAAGCCGGCATTGCGGCGGCTGCCCGCAGGCAGTCGTCGTCTGCCTGCGAAGCAGACGACAGATCCAGCCTCCGCAGCGTCCGGATTTCCGTCGCATGGAGGACGCCGGTCAGGTCGGCCTGTTTGTCCATCAGCGTAAGATCCTCCAGCAGCGGCAGTTCTTTCAGGAACGCCACCGCGGCACCGGAGCTTCCGGCGGCGGTGCTGCCGATCCCACAGGTGCGCAGTCCCTTCAAGTCCGCGAGGCACGCGGCGCCCGCGTCGGTGAAGCGGGTGTGCGCGAACCACAACCGGCCCGACACGCCCGTGGCCACGATCTGTTTCAAGCCTGCGTCGTCCAGCGGAGTGAAGTGGAAGTTGACGTTGTTCAGGCCGCGGATGGAACGAAGGTGTTCGAACCCAGATCCCGTGCACTGCGTCGCGGCCAGGCTGAGCCTGCGGAGCGAGGTCAGTCCCGCCAAGTGAGCCAGGCCTTCGTCCGAGACCGGCGTGTAGGCGAGGCTCAGGTCTTCGAGCGCCGTGAGCCCGCGCAGGTGCACGAGCCCGGCATTGGTGATCGCACAGTTCTGGAGGCTCAGCGTCCGCAGCGAGGCACACCCCTCCAGGCAAGCCAGCCAGGCGTCGGTCACCGCCTCGTTCGGGCCGCCCTGACCCTTGAGCGGGTTGTTGCCGTTGAAGAGGTCGATCGACACGACGCCATCGGGCCCTGCGACCAACTTCCCCCCGGCCCCCCGTACGGTGGCCGCCAATCCTTCGTCCCCATCGTCGGCGCGGCCGACGGCGGGCGGCAGGAGCAGGCTCGTGACGAGCAGAGCGAAGACTGCCAACCTGAGTGGCGAGGCTTTGAACATGGAGGGCTGGCTCGGAGGATGGTGCGAAGAGGATGTCTGCGGCAGGACGAGGCGAGGATAGTCCGCCGGGCGGCGCTTCGGCAAGCGTTCGTCGGACGGGCAGAGACGCTGCTCGTGCGGGTTCACCCGTCGCCGATCGCGAGCCGGAGCGTTTCCTCGAACGACCTGAGTCCCGCGGTCGCCCCCAGGCCCGTCACGCAGCAGGCGGCCGTGGCGGCGCCGAGCAGGCCGGCCTCGCGGAGCGGCATGCCCCGCAGCAGGCCCGTGAGCAGGCCGGCGAGGAAGGAGTCGCCGGCGCCCGTGGTGTCGATCACCGGGCCGGGGGCGGGCAGGCAGGGAATGTCGAGCAGTCCACCTTCGGCCGTCGTCAGGAGCGTGCCCCGCGAGCCGAGCTTCACGCCCACGATTCCCCCCGCCCCGTGACGCCTGTAGCAGGCGATGATCTCCCGCGGGTCGGTGCAGCCGGTCTGGTGAGCCGCCTCGTCGAGGCTCGGCACGTAGATGTCGACGTGGGGCAAGGCGGGCACGAGGTGCTCGAGCGAGCCCCCGGAGCCTCCCGTCTCGACCGCCACCTGGCAGCCCGTCGCCTTGATGCTCGAGAGCGCGTCGGCCAGCACCGGCTCGAGCGACGGCAGGAGTCCGAAATAGCCGACGAGCGCCAGGCGGCTCCTGCCGAAGTGGGCCGCCTGCCGCCTGATGAAGTCGACGTCGATCGCCTGCGGCGCCCCGACGTGATGGGCGAAGCTCCGCTCGCCGCTCGGGTCGATGAGCACGGCCGTGGTGCTCGTGGCGAGCGTGGCGTGCGGTTCGAGGGCGGACGTGTCGATGCCTTCGGCCGCGAGCCGCGACCGCACGACGCCACCCCACAGGTCGTCGCCCACGAGGCTCGAGCCCGCCACCCGCATGCCCAGTCGCCGCATCGCGGTGCCGGTGTTGCAGACGATGCCGCCGGTGGTCACCTCGATCGGATCGACATGAAGCAACCGGCCGCCGCCGACCGGCTGCGAGAGCGGCACCGGCCGCACGAGGATGTCGGCCACGCAGGTGCCGCAGACGATGCAGTCGATCGAATCTCCGTGCGACGCATCGCCGTGCGGTCTCCCGTTCATGACAACCTCTCTCCCTTCGATTCGCTTCGTGGAACACCGGATCACCGCCGGCTGGGGATTGTAGCTCCACCTCTCCGGGGCCACGGCCCACAACCCTAGCCCAGAACCGTAACGGTTTGTCGTCGGCGGATTACGCGATGCCCGAGACCGCACGACCGTCAGGTGATGGCCTGCAACAAGACCCCCAATGCAGCGGCGGCCGCGACGACCAGCGGCGTGGATGCCCAGCCGCGGAGGAGCGCCGCGGCGCTCGCCGCCGCCACGAGCACGGGCAACAGGTCCAACCGCCCCTGGGGCAGAAACGACGCTGCCGCCAGCTTCAGTCCCAGCAGCACGATCGCCGCGACCACGACCGCGCCGATCGCCGCCATGGCCCGCCCCAGCCCCGACGTTGCGCGGATGCTCCGCACGAGCGGGGCCAGAGCGAAGATCATCGCGAAGGAGGGCAGGAAGGCGAAGAGCGTGGCGATCGCGGCGCCTTCGAGGCCCGCCGTGGCGGCGGCCGCCGTGTCGGCCTTCCAGCCGGCGAGAAATCCGATGAACGTGACCACGAGGATCAGCGGGCCCGGCGTGGCCTCCCCCATGGCGAGCGCGTCGAACCGTTCGGCGGGAGCAAGCCAGCCGCGGGCGACCGACTCGTCGAGCGCCCACGGCACGACGGCATACGCGCCGCCGAGCGAGAGGAGCGTGGTTTCGGTGAAGAGCGCGGCGATGTCGCCACCGCGGCCGCCCGCCAGGTGCAGCAGCCGGACGACGAGGAAGGCGGCTCCCCACGCTACCGTCCAGATGGCGGCCGTGACGATCGCGTGGCGGGCCGGAGAGCGAGAGAGCTCGGCCGCGGGTTGCGACGTCCCTGCACGGTCGGCGGTCGGCGCTGCGGCGGCATGCGCTCCGTTGCCGCGAGACCGCGGCGCGAGGTCGACGGGCAGCAGAAATCCCACCAGGCCCGCCACGAGGACGACGAGCGGAAAGCTCACGCCGGCGGCGAGTGCCGCGAGGCCCGCCGCCGCGATGACGGCCGCGGTAGGGGAGCGAATCGATTTCTTTCCGATCCGCCACGCGGCCAGACCGACGAGCGCCACGACCGCCGGCCGCGTGCCCGCGAAGGCGGCCGCGACGAGCGGCACCTCTGCGCCCGCGGCATGCAGCCACGCGAGCGCCGTCACGAGCAAGGCGCCGGGAACCACGAAGAGCGTGCCGGCCAGCAGGCCGCCGGCCACCCCGCCCTGCCGCCAGCCGGCGTAGGTGGCGAGCTGCTGCGCCTCGGGGCCTGGCAGGAGCATGCAGAGCCGCATCGCGGCGAGGAACTCCTCCTCGTCGAGCCAGCCGCGGCGTTCGACCACCTCGCGGTGCAGGATCGCCACCTGGCCCGCCGGGCCGCCGAACCCGGTCGCGCCGATCGAGAGCCAGGTCTTCCAGGCATCGGGCGGAGGCGAGCACGAAGAGGAGACGAATTTCTTTTTCATTGAAGAGTGCATTGAGAAAAACGGCCGGATGCTGATGGCTGGCGTCATCCACTCGCTGCCGCGAGGGGTTCTCGGGCGTTTGAGATGGTGCGCAACGCTCCACCACAAGCCCCAAGCGGGAGCCGCAGGACGTGGGCTCAGTTGCGCCCCGAGCTTACAGTTACCATAGTGTGGCAAAGCCGATCTCGTCTTCCGCTCACGATGCTGAGGAGTCGGACGGAGGTACGCGCAGGAGTCGGTGAATTCTGCGTCTCACGAGCGATGGTCGATTCGTCCAAGAGCCTCCTGGAGCAGAATCCGCCGGCGACGAGCATGCGGTTGGCGGACAGGGGGCGATCCAGCCTTTCGGCGACGGTGCGGCCGTCGACTGAGTGAAAAGATCACTGCGACGCTGGTGGCTTTGCCAACACGTGCCGTACGGTTGTCGGCAGGTGGCCGATGCGGTGGGTCTGAACCTCGACCAGTCGGCTGTCGGCAGGCGCCGCGAATGGCCCGGTGAAGACCTGCCATGGGCCGGAAAACGTCCCGTCACGGCTGGTTCGAAAGCCGATCGACGCTCCCGGATCGCGACAGGTCAGCGACACGACCGTCGCGGACGAGTCGCCACGGGGTGGCGGCTCAACCGTGATCTCCGCCGGCGGCGTGGCTGGCTGGCGACCGTCCGGTGGCCAGATTCTTTCCTTCACCAGCCTTGTTTCCGGCAGCACAAAACCCAGGTCATCGGTGTCCTTGATCCAGGCATCCAAATGGTTGCGAAGCCCGGCGATCCGTTCCCGATGCTCAGGTGCATCGATGAGGTTTTTCACCTCCCACGGGTCGGCTGCGGAATCATAAAACTCCTCTGCAGGCCGCCGCTTCGCAGCGAGCTGCCACTGCTCCGGCCGCAAGGGGCCGCTCTCTTCGAGGGCGTAGAGATCGGCCATCATCGGCAAGCGTTCGCGATACCCGGAGCGGAGCAAGCAGGGAATGTCGGTCAGCAGATTCCGCGTGTAGCGGTAGCGGCCGTCCGACACGGTCCGGCTGCGATCGTAGGTTTCGTCGAAGCGGTCGGCATTCCCAAAGGCGTGACCGCGGCGGTAGTCATCGCGTTCACGGGCAAACTGGCCAAGAAAGGGCGTGCCGTCGAGCCGTGGATCAGGGGCGATGCCTGCCAGTGACAAGACCGTCGGGCCAAAATCGACAAAGCTCACCACCCGATCGGCGCGAGTGCCGGCACGGTGGCCCTGTGGAAATCGCACGATCAACGGCACCCGCAG
>JBIIYN010000202.1:0-7136 GCA_044346795.1 Pirellulales bacterium | reverse complement strand
TCCTTCGCATTTCCCGGCGACGGATCGGCTGCGGGAGAACGGACCCCGAAGCCGCCGCACACCAACGCCCCCACGAGCAGGAGCGACCAGCGGCGGCGCGGGCAGGTGACCATCGGTGAACCGGCGTGAAGGGGCGAAGCAGACATGTTCGCCGTCATTGTGATCCAGCGACGGCATTCTGGGAAGACGACCAGCCGGCGTCAAACCTGCCCCCGACATCACGACGAACGCCGAGGAGCCCCAGCAGCAGACCGATCAGCGGCCGGCCGGTTCGAGACCGATCCCCTGGTGCTCCAGGCATTCGATCAGCAGACGGCCCTGCGGGGTGACGTCGCCACGGGCCCGCCAGCCCGAGACCAGTGCCGCCACGGCCGCGGCCTTCTGTCGCCAGGGCTCGGCGTGAACCGACCCGCCCAGCAGTTCGCCGACCGCCACGGCCAGCGCCAGTTCGCAGCCGCGCCGGGAGGGAAGTTCTGCTCTCGCCCCGTCCGTTGCCGCCCGACCGGAGCCAAGCCAGGCCGCATTCCCATCGCCCAGCACCGCACGCACGCGCGACACCCCGCCACCCGCCGCCGTGCCCTCTCGATCGCCGCCGGTCGTCCCTGCGGATCCCACAGGCTTCCAGAAGAAGGTGGCCGCCACGGGGCCCGCCCCGGTCGCCGCCGCCTGCCCGGGTCGCCGCACGATCTCGTAGACCACCCGCACGCTCTCACCGACGTGGAGGTCGATCGGCCGCGGCCCGTCGGCAGCCAGCGCGTCGGCCGCGGTCTGCCGGTGACCGACGAGGCGATAGCTCCCGACCCGCGCCGGATCGAACACCACTTCGAGCCGGCAATCGGTGGCCACGAGCGTCGGACGGCCGAAGGCCCGCGCCACCATGGCGCGGCCGATCGCGATCGGATCGGCGGCGACCCATCCGTTCGCCGACTCGCTCGTCACTCGATCGTCGCCCGCAACGAGCGGCGGCTGCGGATCGACCACGACGAACCCGACCGCCGCCGCGCCGGGCACCGCCACACCGGCAGCCCGCGCGGACTGCCACGCCACAAACGCCCGGCGGCCTTCTTCCCGGCACTGCTCCAGGGAGCCGGCATGCGCCACGGCCACGATCCGATCCGGCGCGCCCTCCCGCCGGCCCACTGCGGTGGCCAGGCGAAACGCGGCGTCGAAATCGGCCGACTTCACCACCTGCTCCCGCAGCAGTTCCGGCAACAAGCCGGCAAGTTGAGCCGCATCCGCACGGAGCGCCACGACGCGGGGCCGCTCGCCGCAGACGACGAGCGAGAGCCGATCCGCCGAACGCATCCGGGCGACGACCCGGGCCAGCCCCCGACAGAGCCACTGCCACGAAACCGACGCGAACGGGCCGCCCGATTGATCAAGCAGCAGCATGGCGTCCAGCGGCTCGGCGACGGGCTCGCCGGCGGCGGCCGCCACGGCAGGCGCGGTGGCACAGACCTCGACCAGCAGGCTCGCGGGCTGCGGCCGCAACGAACGAACGGCGTCGATCGAGAGGCCGATCCCCGGTCCTTGCCATGCTCCCGCGTCGGTCGCCGCCGGCAACGCCGCCAGGATTTCCTCCACCCGCACGACGGGCAGCCCGGCGCGACCCGTGCGGCTGCCGAGGATCTGACCGCCATCGCGGCCTACGAGAGCGCCGATCGCGTCGAACGAATCGGTCCGCAGCGTGAGCGGTGGATGATCGGTCGCCAGTTCCGGGGCGGCGGCAGGGTCGACGAACGGAGCCTCTCCATGCGCCATTTCGAAGGCCAGGTCGAAGCCCGTCACGCGAGGCACCTTTCTGCCTGCGGTCGGCAGGATCACCGTGCGAATCCCGCCGGCGTCGCCGCGAGCGGCCGCGCGGGCCGGGGAAAATTCCGGTGCTGCCCGAACCTGGACGGCCCGCCCCCCGGCTCCCGCATCGCCGGCAGGCGCCGGCTCTTCCGCCGGCTCTTCCGCTGGGACCGCGGTCGGGCCTGCGTGCTGCTCCGGCCGTTTCGCTATGGCAGCGTGCCGATCGGCGGCCGCAGCGGCCGCGCCGGCCCGGGCGGCAGGCTCCGGTGGTCGAGACGCCATCCCCGCCACGGGAGCGGCCGTTACGGACGTCGCCCGTGGACGGCCGCCGCGGGCCGCGGTCAGCTGTTTCGTGGCGTCGGGCATGGCCAGACGACGGGAGAGTTCCGTACCTGCGAAGAACATCGCGCCTACGATCGCCAAGGCGGCCGCCACGGCCGTGGTGTCGGCGAGCAACTCCCCGGACAGGAGCCAGCGGAACGGCCCGCTCGGGAACCTTCCCGTCCGGCCGGCAGGCCGAGCGGTCATCCCGGCCGGGGCAGCCCGGGAAAGTCCATCGCCGAGGGGCATCGACCGTCGGCCGACGTCCGCGACCAGCGCGAGCCGCACGCGGCTCTCGAGCCCGTCGGGAAGGTCCATGCCGAGGAGCAGCCGGTCGAGGGCCGCGTCGTCGAACAGCACGTTCGGCGCGGCCCGCGCCGCGAGCCCGGCCGGAACGGGAACGTCCCGCACACGGTCGTCGATCGCGCGGTCTGTTCGGTCTTGTTCGTTCATCGATTGGTCGACTCCGGCGGTCGCGGCCGGACGCACGATTCAGGACCGCAGCGGAAGGGACGGGGACGGTTCGAGGAGGTACTCGCGCAGCCGGCCCCTGGCCCGGCTGACCCGGGAAAGCACCGTGCCGAGGGGAACACCCAGGACGTCGGCCGCCTCCTGGTGCGTGAGCCCCCCCACGACCACCAGTAGCAGGGTCTCACGGAGTTCCACCGGCAGCCTGTCGAGTGCCCGCTGCATCGCGGACGACAGTTCGTCGGCGAACGGATCCCGGCCGGGAGGAGCAGCGCAATCCGACTGGAATCCATCACCGTCGGGCACCCGAGCGTGCGACCGCCGCCAGTGGTCCGCCGCCCGCCGCCGGAGGATTCCGAGCAACCAGGCCCGCTCGCTCCGCGTCCGATCGAACAGGTGGCGACTGGTCCAGGCCGATCGAAACGCCTCCTGCACGACGTCCTCGGCGTCGTGCTGGCTGCCGAGCAGACGAAACGCAACTCGGTAGAGGACCTCCACATGATCGCGCACCCACCGGTCGAACGGCTCGTCGTATGCGGCGGATTCGGCCATCGGGAGACTTGGCCTCGGGTGCTGGCCTGCGGGCCTCAGGCCTCACGAACTCGCTGGCATCACGAACACGCTTCGGAAGTCCATTCGCACCGGCCCTCGCGAATTATTTCCCAGCCTGTTTCCCGGCCTATTTTCCGGCCGAGCGACGGCCGGCCGCCGAGGAGGCTGCCAGCCAGAAGGGGAGCTGTCCGGCGGACGGCAGCTTCACGACGCGGGCCGACCGCACGCCGGGGCATGCCAGCACCGCCGCCACCGCCTCCGCCGAGGGCTCGTGGTCGAGATTCAACACGCCGATGGCATCTCCTCCGGGAGCGGATCGACCGACCGTCATCTGGGCGATGTTCACGCCGAGGGCGCCGAAGGCGGTGCCCACGCGGCCGATGATGCCGGGCACGTCCTGATGGGTGAACACCAGCAGCACCCCGTCCAGATAGGCTTCCAGCCGATGCCCCTCGAGCTGCACGAGCCGCGGCATCGAATGACCGAACAGCGTGCCGGCCGCCCGATGCACGCGGTCGCCGGACACGAGGTCCACGGCCACGACCGAGCTGAACGCCCCGGGATCGGTGCGGCTCTGCTCGACCAGTTCGATGCCCCGCTCGCGCAGCAGCATCTCGGCGTTGACGATGTTGACGTCCTCGAGCGCCGACTCGAGCAACCCCGCCGCGAAGGCGGCCGTCACCAGTCGCGTATTCCGCGCGGCGATCTCGCCCCGGTAGGCGATCGAACAGGACCGCGGCGGGCCGTCTTCGAGCTGCGAAAGGAGCACGCCCAACCGCCACGCGAGGTCGAGGAATCCCCGCACGCCCTCGAGCGACGCCGGGTCGATCGGGCTGGAGTTGACCGAATGCCGGATCGCCCCGGTGGCGAGGAAGTCCACGAGGAGTCCCACGCCCTCCACGGCCACCTGCGACTGGGCCTCCTCCGTGCTCGCCCCGAGGTGCGGCGTGACGAGCACTCCCGGCATCGTAAAGAGGGGACTGTCGGTGCACGGCTCCCGCTCGAACACGTCGAGCGCCACGCCGCCGATCACGCCGCGATTCAGCCCCTCGATCAGCGCCTTCTCGTCGTAGATGCCGCCGCGGGCACAGTTCACGAGCCGCACGCCCGGCTTGAGGATGGCGAGTTCCTCCATGCCGACGAGGTGCCTTGTTTCATCGGTCAGCGGCGTGTGCACGGTGAGGTAGTCCACCTGCGGCAGCATGCCCCGCACGGTGTCCACCAGCTCGATGCCCATCTCGGCAGCCCGATCCTGGGAGAGGAACGGATCGAACCCCAGCACCCGCATGTCGAACGACAGGGCGCGCTTCGCCACGGCCTGCCCGATCCGCCCCAGCCCCACGATGCCGAGTGTCTTGCCGGCCAGCTGCACGCCCATGAACTTGTTGCGGTCCCACCGATGCTCGCGGAGGCTGGCGTCGGCCGGGGCGACGTTGCGGGAGAGCGCGAGAATCAGGGCGAACGTGTGCTCGGCCGTGCTGACGGTGTTGCCCGCGGGCGTGTTCATCACCACGATGCCCTGCCGCGTGGCCGCATCCTTGTCGATGTTGTCGGTGCCGACGCCCGCCCTGACGATCGCCTTGAGGCGATGATTGCCGGCGAGCGAATCGGCCGTGATCTTCACTCCGCTGCGGCAGATCGCGCCGTCGTGCCGGGCAAGGGCCTCCTTCAGGGCAGGTCCCGAGAGCCCCGTGAGCACTTCATAGGTCACCCCCGCGGCGGCGGCCTTGTCGAGAAGCGCGAGGCCGTCGGGGCTGAGCGTGTCGAGCACGATGATCGAGGGCATTGATTCCGGTTTCCGCAGAGTTCAGGGATGACTGGTTCCAGACACCGCTAGCCGCGCTGGGCACGTTGAAAATCGACCATGTAGTCCCGCAGCGTCTGCACGCCGGCCAGCGGCATCGCATTGTAGATGCTGGCCCTGATGCCCCCCACGGAACGATGTCCCTTGAGGTCGACCAGCCGCCGCTCGGTCGCGCCCTGGATGAACGCCTTTTCGACCGTCTCGTCCGGGAGACGAAACGTGACGTTCATCGCGGAACGGCACTCGGGCCGGGCGTGCCCGGCGTAGAAGCCGCCGGAAGCGTCGAGCACGTCGTAGAGCAGCCGTGCCTTGGCGGCGTTGTGGCTGTCCATGGCCGCCAACCCTCCCACGGTCTCCTCGAGCCAGCGACAGACCAGGCCCAGGATGTAGACCGCGAACACCGGTGGCGTGTTCGGCCGCGAGCCGTTCTTGGCGTACGTGCGGTAGTCGAGCATCGTGGGAAGATCGTCTCGGCAGCGCTCGAGCAGATCCTTGCGGATGATGACCACGGTGACCCCGGCGATCCCCGCGTTCTTCTGGGCGCAGGCGTAGATCAGACCGTATTTCGCGACGTCGATCGGCCGCGACAGAAAATCGCTGGATGAGTCGCAGACGAGCGGCGCTCCGCCGACGTCGGGATCGTGCTTCCACTGCACCCCCTGGATCGTCTCGTTGCTCGTGACGTGGACGTACTCCGGATGGTCGGAGAGCCGAATCTCGCCGGTGGCGGGCAGCCGGTCATACGCCGTGCTGCCACCATCCCATGCCACGTGCACCCTGCCCTCCCGCCGCGCCTCCTTCACGCCGGTCTGCCCCCAGGTGCCGGTGAGGATGTAGTCGGCCGCCCCCTGGCGGCCCCGCAGCAGGTTCATCGGCACCATGGAAAACTGGAGGCTCGCCCCGCCTTGAAGGAGGAGCACCTCGTGATCGGTGCCGATGCCGAGCAGCCGCCGCAGCCCCTGCAGCGTATCCTCGAGAATCCGGTCGAAGGCCGGGCTGCGGTGGCTGATTTCCAGCACCGAGATGCCGATCCCCGGCAGGGCGAGCATCTCGTCCTTGGCCCGCTCGAGCACCTCCAGCGGCAACACGGCGGGACCGGGCGAAAAGTTGTAAACACGGTCGGTCGCCGACCCGATGCTGCGATCCGTCACTGGCTCGTTCTCCATCCGGCCCACCCGCACCTCGCCCTGCCTGCCACCGTCGTTCGCGAGCAAGGGACCGCTTCGACCTGCACGCCGGCGAACCGGAGACCGGGGCTTGAGGGTCGGCACCGTGGGCCGGAGAGCCGGGACGCCGAAAGGGCAGGATAGAAGCCTCCCGCGGAAGGGTCAACGGGCTGTGTTTCCCGGCGTGGGAGCCGCATACGCGGCCGGCGCAGGCGGGCCGGCAGCGGGAGGCAGGGCGGCCAGCCGGGATGTGCCGGCCTGCGCGGACGAGAGCGACGCCGCCCGCGCGGCGACTGTCGGCTGCCTGGGGTCGATGGCGAGGGCGCGGCCGTAGTTGGAAAGCGCCTGCGCGGCCTGCCCCTGCGCCTCCCGGATCTGCCCCAGCGCCACCAGCGCCCGGGGATTGTTGGGGTCGATCGCCAGGCTGTCGACGAGGTGGTTTTCGGCCTCCCTCAGGTCGCCATGCTCCTGGCACAACCGGGCCATCTCGATCTGCGGATTGGCATTGCCGGGCTGACGTTGGGCCCACTGCTGCAACTGGGTCATCGCCTCATCGCGGCGATTCTCCTCGACGAGCAGCACGGCCAGCCCCCGCTGGCAGGCATCGTGGTTCGGGTTTCGTGCCAGGCAGAGATGGTAGTACTGCTCGGCGGTCTGGAGATCCGCCGGCCGGCCGAACAGCTTGGCCTGCTGGTGGTACGTGGCGCCGAGGTTGTAGAAGCAGTCCGCATTGCCCGGCTGCTTCGCCAGCGCCTGCTGAAAGTGATTCACCGCCCCCAGGTAGTTGCCCTGCTGGTAGAGCTTCACCCCGGCAGCATTGTCGTTGGTCGCGATCCCACCGCAGCCGCAGGCGGCGACACAGGCCAGCACCGCGGCACAAACGCTCCAGACGTTGGTGGAGCACCGGCTCGGGGGCGGCAAAAGTCTCGTCGCGTGGGTGGACATTCGGCGAAGCCCGGGGCGTGAAGAGGGGAAACCGTAGCCGCGGTCCCCCGCCTGAAACAACCCCAGCCGCCCGCCCGGGCAGGGTC
>JBIIYN010000201.1:0-7139 GCA_044346795.1 Pirellulales bacterium | reverse complement strand
GGATCGTGGTGCAGGAGACGCCGACGAGCGTCACGCTCCAGGCGCCCACCGAGCGGGTGACCCTGTCGCTCGACGAGATCGAGAGCCGCGTGCTCTCGACGCAGTCGCTCATGCCCGAGAATCAGCACGCACAGCTCTCCACCGATGCGGCCCGCGATCTCGTCGCCTACCTGCTTCATCCGGCGCAGGTGCCGCTGCCCGGCGAACGGTCTCCATCCAGCCCGAATGCAACCACCGCAGGAGCCCCGCGATGACGTCGTCCCCCTCCCCGCACCGCACGATCCGCACCGCCATCGTCGGCCTCGGCTTCGGGGCGGAATTCATCCCCATCCACCAGCGGCATCCGCACGTCCAACTCGTCGCCATCTGCCAACGGTCCCAGGAAAAGCTCGACCAGATCGGCAAGGCCCACGGCGTCGAGCGGCGGTATCGCGACTATGCCAAACTGCTCGAGGACAGGGATATCGACGCCGTTCACATCAATTCGCCGATCCCCGACCACGCGGCGATGTCGATCGCGGCGCTCGAGGCAGGCAAGCATGTGATGTGCACCGTACCGATGGCGACGAGCGTCGAGGACTGCCACAAGATCGTCGAGCTCGCGGAGAAGACCGGACTCAAGTACATGATGGCAGAGACGGTCGTGTACGCCCGCGAGTTTCTCTTCATCAAACGGATGGCCGAGGCCGGCGAGCTCGGACGAATCCAGTTCGTGCAGGCGAGCCACCAGCAGGACATGGACGGCTGGCCGAACTACTGGCCGGGCCTGCCGCCGATGCACTACGCCACCCACTGCGTGGGGCCTTGCCTGGCGCTCGAGCGGAAGGACGCCGCCGAGGTGAGCTGCTTCGGCTCGGGCAGGATCCGCGAGGAGCTCGTCGGGAAGTACGGCTCCCCGTTCGCGATCGAGACGGCCCACGTCGCCCTTCGCGGCAGCGACGTCGTAGCCCGGATCATCCGCTCGCTCTTCGACACCGCGAGGCAGTACCGCGAGAGCTTCGACGTCTACGGGTCGAAGCAGAGCTTCGAGTGGCAGCTCTGCGACGGGGAGGAGCCGGTGCTCCACACCGCGAAGCTGCCTGAGCCTGAGATTCCGCGGCGGGTGAGCGTGCCCGACTTCGCCCACCTGCTGCCCGAGCCGATCCGGCGGTTCACCACCGGGGGCGTGTATGACGCCGACGAGCACCAGCACCTTTCGTTCACGCAGGGGGGCGGCCACGGCGGCAGCCATCCACACCTCGTGCACGAGTTCGTCACCGCGCTCGTCGAGGGCCGCGATCCCTATCCAAACGCCCGGCAGAGCGCGAACTGGACGTGCACCGGCCTGCTGGCCCACGACAGCGCGATGCACGGCGGCGTGATCAGGAAGCTGCCGGAGTGGACCCTGTCATCCTGATGCAGCGTCATTGAAGAGCCGCGCAGCCATTGCATGAACGCTTCGAGGTCCGCCCACATGAACGGCTTCATTCGAGTCTTCTCCTTTCTGGTATGCGGCCTCGGCTGCATGCTGTCGTCGGCGTCCGAGCCGGCCATCAAGGTGCTCTTCCTCGGCGATCAGGGGCATCACTCGCCAGCCGAAAGGTTTTCGCAGCTCGAGCCCGTGCTGCGTCCGAGAGGGATCGAGATGACCTACAGCGAGCGGATCACCGACCTCGCCCCCGAGTCGCTCGCTCGCTATGACGTGCTTGCCGTCTACGCCAACATCGCCGACCTTTCGGCCGCCCACGAGGCCGCGATCGTCGAATTCGTCCGGGGCGGCAAGGGGCTCGTGCCCCTGCACTGCGCGAGCTGGAGCTTCAACCGGTCGCCGGTGTGGATCGATCTGGTCGGCGCGCAATTTCAGAAACACGGCACGGGCGTGTTTCGCACCGTCAACGTCGCTCCCGAGCACCCGGTCATGCGGGGCTTCGGCGGCTTCGAAAGCTGGGACGAGACCTACGTGCACGCCAAGCACAACGACCGGGGCCGGACGATCCTCGAGGAACGGGTGGACGGGGACCATCGTGAGCCCTGGACATGGGTCCGCACGGAGGGTCTGGGCCGGGTCTTCTACACGGCGTGGGGGCACGACCACCGCACCTGGGCGCATCCGGGATTCCACAACCTGGTGGAGCGTGGCGTCCGCTTCGCCGCAGGCCGTGACCCCGCGGCGGCGGGCCCGTATGCGGATCGTCCGACGATGACGAAGCCACCGGCCGACGTCCGGCCGTTCGAGTACCAGCCCGCCAAGGTGCCGTTCTACGATCCGGACGCCAAACAGTGGGGCAAGACGCTCGAACCGCTCGCGACGATGCAGAAGCCGCTGCCCGCGGCCGAGTCGTTGAAGCATGCGATCACGCCCGTCGGTTTTCGTGTCGAGATGCACGCCGCCGAGCCGCTGCTCGAGGGGAAGCCGCTGGCGATGGCTTTCGATGGCGACGGCCGGCTGTTCGTCGCCGAAAGCGTGGACTATCCGAATGAGCTGGTCGAGCCCGGGCAGGGTGACGGCCGCGACCGGATCGTCTCGATCCTCGATGCGGATGGTGATGGAAGAGCCGACCGGCGGACGCTGTTCGCGGACAAGCTGTCGATTCCCACGAGCATGCTGGCTCACGACGGAGGACTTCTCGTCGCCCAGGCACCGCACCTCTTGTACCTGCGGGACACCGATGGCGACGGCCGTGCCGACGAGCGACGCGTCGTCTTTTCCGGCTGGGGCATCAACGACACGCATGCCGGTCCGAGCAACCTCACCTGGGGGATGGATGGCTGGGTGTACGGGATCGTGGGATACGCCGGCTTTAACGGCAAGGTGGGCGAAGACCAGCACCGGTTCGGTGCCGGCTTCTTCCGCTTTCGCCCCGACGGATCGAAGCTCGAGTTTCTCCGGAGCACGAACAACAACTCCTGGGGGCTCGGCTTCAGCGAGGAGGGCCTGCTCTTCGGCTCCACGGCCAACCGCAATCCGAGCGAGCACATGCCGTTGCCGAATCGCGTGTACGAGCGGGTGCGCGGCTGGAGTGCGACCACGCTCAGGGGAATCGCCGGCAGCCCGAAGATGGAACTCGCGCCGCGGGGCGAGGGACGGACGGTGCCGATCCGCCAGGTGGATCACCATGGCGGTTTCACCGCCGCGGCCGGTCACCGTCTCTACACCGCGAGGGCCTACCCCAGAGAATACTGGAACCGCACGGCCTTCGTGGCGGAGCCGACCGGTCACATCGTGGCGACGTTCCAACTGACGCCGAGCGGCGCGGGCTTCTCAAGCCGCATGGCCGGGAATCTGCTGGCCAGCGACGACGAGTGGACCGCTCCGATCCAGGCGGAGGTCGGCCCCGACGGCCAGGTCTGGGTCATCGACTGGTACAACTTCATCGTCCAACACAATCCGACGCCTGCTGGCTTCGAAACCGGCCGCCGCGCCGCCTACGTCACGCCCCTGCGTGACAAGACCCACGGCCGTGTCTGGCGGGTGGTGCACGGCGGTTCGCCGGTCGCCGCCCCCAAGTCGCCGGCCGACGCCTCACCGGAGGAACTCATCGCCATGCTCGGCGACACGAACATGTTCTGGCGGGAGCGGGCCCAGCGCAAGATCGTCGAGCGGGCGGCAGGCCGGCCCGATGGCGGCCGCGACGTCGTGCCGCCGCTCGTGCGTCTCGTGGGGAATACCTCGGTCGATGCCATCGGTCTGAATCCCGGGGCGATCCACGCGCTGTGGACCCTGCGGCAGCTCGGCGTGCTCGATGGACCGCACGCGGACACGGCCGCCATCGCGGCCGTGCATGCCGCCCTGTGTCACCCGTCTGCGGGCGTGCGGATGAACGCTGTGAGGGTTTTGCCGCGGGACGCGGCCACGCCCGACAGGCTCGCTGCGTCGGGAGCGCCACGGGACTCCTCACCGCTCGTCCGGTTGGCGGTGCTCGATGCGATCGGGGAATCCGCCCCGGGGCCGGCCGCTGCCGCGATCGTCATGGGGATGATCCTCGATCCCGCCACGCTGGCCGACCCCGTGCTCGCCGATGCGGCCACCGCGGCGGCGGCCGTGCAGGCGCCCGACGTGCTGCCGAAGCTGCTGGCCGGGAAGGACATCGTCAACCGCCCGCGCTGGCAGCGGCTGGTGGAGCGGGTGGCCGAGCACGTGGCGCGGGGTGCCGACGGCACCGTGCTGGTGCGCACGCTGAAGGCACTCGGCGAGGCACCAGCGGATATTGCGGCGGCCGCGGTCACCGGCATGTCGCGTGGCTGGCCGGTGGGCACGCCCGCCGCGCTCGACGCCGAGGCGAATGCGGCAGTTGCCGCGGCCGTCGAGACCCTGCCGGCCGAGGCCAAGGCCAGGCTGTTGATCCTCGTCCGGCACGCCGGCAGCAAGCTGCTCGACGATCGAGTCGGGCAAGTCGCCGCCGCACTCCTTGCCGAGATCGACAGGAGTGACATCGCCGACGAATCACGCCTGGCGGCTGCCGAGCAGTTCGTAGCCATCCAGCCCGCCGATCGGGCGGTGCTCGATGCCGTGCTCTCTCGCGCGGAGGGCGGCAGGATCAGCCCGCAGCTCTGCGCCGGGCTCTTCGCCGTCGCAAGCCGCTCGACCGCCCCCGGGGCGGCGGCAGCGGTGCTCGACCGTCTGCCCGTCCTCACGCCTCAGGTTCGCGAGGCGGCCGTCCGTACGATTCTGGCGAACCGGGACTGGGCCTGCACGCTCGTTGACGGGCTCGAGTCGGGCACCGTCAGGCTGGGCGACATTCCGCTCACGGAACGCGGCAAGCTCACCGAGCACCCGGATCCGCAGGTGCGGGAGCGGGCGAGAAAGGTCGTCGCCGCGGGCGGCGGCCTGCCGAATGCCGACCGCCAGAAGGTGATCGACGAGATCCTTCCCTCCGTCCAGGCCGGCGGTGACCTGGCCCGCGGCAAGGCGCTGTTCCGGGAGCAGTGCGGCAAGTGCCACGTGCATTCGGGCGAGGGGGGGATGGTGGGCCCCGAATTGACGGGCATGGCCGTCCATCCCGCGCACGAACTGCTGATTCACATCCTCGACCCCAACCGCTCCGTCGAGGGCAACTATCGGGCATACACCGTCGTCTTCGGCGACGGTCGAGTGGTCACCGGCCTCTTGGCCGCCGAGAGCCGCACCGCGATCGAGATCGTCGATGCCGAGGGCAAGCGTTGGGTGATCCAGCGCGGCGAGATCGAGGAGTTCACCGCGTCGCCCAACTCCCTGATGCCGGTCGGCTTCGAAAAACAGATCACGCCTGAGGGCTTCGCCGACCTGCTCACGTTCCTCACGACCCGTCCGGTCCCCGGCGCGCGGTGACGATCGAGCGCCATCAAGCGGCTCGTTGACGCGATTCATCGCACGAGGGGAGGCTGCCGTCGCCTCGCATGGTAGACTCCGGGGATGCCATCGCCCCGAGGTGCCACGGCGCAAAGCAGTCCGCGTGTTGCCGTCCTGATCGAAGCATCGAATGCCTATGGAAGAGGCTTGCTCGAGGGGATCCAGCGACACCTCCGCGAGCACGAACCGTGGACGATCCTGCTGCCCGAGCACGGCCGGGGCCTGCCGCCGCTCCAGACGCTCGCACGCTGGAAGGGCGACGGCATCATCGCGCGGATCGAGACGCCGGCGATCGCCGCGGCGATCGGCAGGCTCAAGCGGGGGCGGCCGATCACCGTCATTGACGTGAGCGCGGGAAGGCTGCTCGGCGGCGTGCCGTACGTGGAGACCGACGATGTCGCGATCGCCCGGCTCGCCGCCGATCATTTCGTGGAACGCGACTTTCGTCACCTCGCCTTCCTGGGCGACGAACGATTCCGCTGGAGCGACAACCGCCGTGATGCATTCGTGCGCGCGGCGATGGAGCACGGGAGAACCATCGATGTCTTCCGCCCGCGCGGCCGAGGCCGTCATGGGGTCAGCGAAGACGAGGCAATCGAGAAGTGGCTCGGAGCGCTGCCCAAGCCTGTCGGGCTCTTCGCCTGCTACGACATCCGCGGTCGGCAGGCGGTCGAGGCCTGCCGACGGGCGGGAATCGCCGTGCCCGACGAGATCGCCGTGCTCGGCTGTGACGATGACGCCCCGCTCTGCGGCCTGTCGAGCCCACCGTTGTCGAGCGTGATCCCCGACGCCATCGGCGCGGGTCGGCTCGCCGCGGAACTGCTCGAGTCGCTGCTCCGTGGCGAGCGGCTCGAACGCGATGAATGGCTCCTGCCGCCGCTGGGAATCGCGACGCGTCAGAGTACCGACGTGTTGGCGATCGACGACGAGCTCGTGGTGGCCGCGGTTCGTCACATCCGCGAGCATGCCTGCACGGGCATCAAGGTGGCGGCCGTCGTGCGGGCGGTCGGCATCAGCCGACGCGTGCTCGAAAGACGGTTTGTGGCGCGGGTTGGGCACACGCCGCACGAGGAGCTCGCCCGCGTGCAGTTCCGCCGCGTCGAGCAGCTCCTCGCCGAGACGGACCTGCCGCTGGCCACGATCGCAGCGAAGGCAGGCTTCCGTCATCCGGAATACATGACCGTCGCCTTCACCCGCCGACAAGGCGTGTCTCCGAGTCGCTGGCGCAGGGCCCGACGCGAGGCGTTCGGCCGAACGCGCGGCCGGCACTGAAAATCAGCCCCGGGCGGCGACGGCTTCGAGGGCCTTGCGGACGTGCGGTTCGGCGGAGAGCGTGGAGTTGTAGACCATGCGAACCACGCCCTGCGGATCGATCACGTAGGTCACCCGCCCCGGAAAGATGCCCAGCGCCCGCGGCACGCCGAAGAGCCGCCGCAGGGACCCGTCGGCGTCGCTGATGATCGGAAACGGCAGGGAGTGCCGCTCCGCAAATTTCCGGTGGCTCGCCGGCGAATCGCTGCTCACGCCCACCACTTCGACGTCGGCCTTCACGAACTGGGCGTAGGCATCGCGGAAGGCGCAGGCCTGCTGCGTGCAGACGGGCGTGCCGTCCTTGGGGTAGAAAAAAAGCACGAGCGATTTTCGGCCGAGCAGCGACGTCGAATCGAACGTGCTGCCGTCCTGGAGTGTCGCCCGGAAGGCCGGTGCTGGGTCGCCGACGTCGATCGCTGGCACGGGGTGGCTCGCGGAGGTGCGTGAATCACTGCCGCCCAGTGTACCCGGCCGGCGACGGCCGAGCACTGGACCAATCCGCGTCAGTTCGTGAAACTGA
>JBIIYN010000200.1:0-7171 GCA_044346795.1 Pirellulales bacterium | reverse complement strand
CCGGGCCTGTGTGCCGCGGGACTCGCCGCCGCGGCGGTCTGCCTGGCTTGCGGCCGCCTCGACCTGCGGCAGTTCCGGCAGGTCGCTACGAACCGGGATCGTCCGGCGGATCAGCCGCTCGATCGCCTGTAGCCGTGGCCGTTCCTCGTGGTCGCACAGCGAGATCGCCTTGCCCGTCATGCCCGCCCGGCCCGTGCGGCCGATGCGATGCACGTAGGTCTCCGGCTCGTGGGGCAGTTCGTAGTTGACGACGTGCGAGATGTTGTCCACGTCGATGCCGCGGGCCGCGATGTCGGTGGCGATGAGCACCGGCGGATGCTGCGACTTGAAGGCGGCCAGTGCCTTTTCCCGTTGGTTCTGGCTCTTGTTGCCGTGGATCGCCGCGGCGCGGATGCCGGCCTTGTCGAGATCGCGGGCCAGCTTGTCGGCCCCATGCTTCGTCCGCGTGAACACGATCACGCGGGCCATGCCCTCGGTCGAGAGCAGGTGCACGAGCAGGTGCCGCTTCTGCCGCTGAGCGATGCAGAACACCGACTGGGCCACCGTCTCGGCCGGCGTCGACTGCGGCGTCGTCTTCACCTCGAGCGGATCGCGGAGCATGGAGTCGGCCAGCTGTCGCACCTCGCCGGGCAGCGTCGCGGAGAAGAAGAGCGTCTGCCGGTCGCGCGGCACCATGCCGACGATCCGCCGGACGTCGTGGATGAAGCCCATGTCGAGCATCCGATCGGCCTCGTCGAGCACGAGGTATTCCACGCCGCGGAGGTCGACGAACTTCTGCTGCACGAGGTCGAGCAGCCTGCCCGGCGTGGCGACGAGCACGTCCACGCCCTTGCTCATCGCGGTCTCCTGCGGCCGCTGGCCGACGCCGCCGTAGATCACGGCCGACTTCAGGTGGGCATGGCGCCCGTACGCCCGGAAGCTCTCGTGGATCTGTCCGGCAAGCTCGCGGGTGGGCGCCAGCACGAGCACGCGGCAACGGCGGGCCGTGCGGTCCTTCGGGCTCGCCATCATCCGCTCGATGAGCGGCAGGGCGAACGCGGCGGTCTTGCCCGTGCCGGTCTGGGCGCAGCCGAAGAGGTCGCGGCCCGCCAGCACGTGCGGCACGGCCTTGGACTGGATCGGGGTCGGCACGGTGTAGCCCTCCGCGGACAGTGCCTTCAGCACCGGTGCGGACAGGCCCAAACTTTCAAACGTCGTCATTGTCGAACGGTTCCTTGGAAAAAGAGTGTCATCATGGGGCGTACGGCCCGTCGCCGACGACGGGTGAGGTAAACGCAGGGATCGCGGGACGGTGCCCACGACGCAGCGATGCCGAGACGACAGGGTCGCGGCACCGATAGCAAGACGCCGGACCACGACAGTGGTCGGCAGCCCCTACCTCCCATTGCTGGGACGCGCCGAACCCGGAGGCCTTCCTGGTGTTCGCGCTCGGCACGGACGCAAATACGCGATGTGCGAGTGAACCCGGGAGGCGACACGGACGCTTGGGACCGTGCGGTTCAGCGGAGGGGGCGAGCAGAATGTGTGAGATTCACCAGTGAAGAGCCGACGGTGCAACCGCGGCCGATCGCTCTCACCACCTCGTTACCCTTTTAGTATAGCGTGCGGATGTCTACGATGCCAGACCGGTTCGTCCGGTCCACATTTTCGGGTCTCGTGGCCTAGGGACGCGAGCGAGGAGATGATCGCATGCAGGATGACGGCCAGGAAACATTGCGTGGCGCGGCCCGGGAACTGCTCCCCTGCTGGTTCACCGACCGGATCCTGTCGGAACGGGGGCGATTCGGCATGCTGCTCGATACGAGGCAGGTGCTGATCATCGACGCCATCAAGGCCATTCGTCAGGGCCCGAGCGGCGTCGTCTGGCTCGACGTGGAACTGGTGATTCCCTATCGCAAGGAGGGTTTTCCCTGGGGGCACTTTCCGGTGCTCAAGTCCTCGGGGCCAGACCGGGCGATGTGCTCGCTGAACGCCGCGCACGTCGTGGCGGTGGTGGAGGTCGATCCGTGGGAGCTGCCGCCGCTCGACGCGGCGTCTGAATCGCCGGATCAGTGACCGCACGGGCCGGGGGCCGGCTGATCGGCTGCCGACGACGGCTGGAGACCGCCGTCGGAACGGTAGTGCACGCTGCCCGGCCGCCAGGCCACCTGTGTCGGCGTGCCGAGGATGAGGTCGGGAATGAGGAACCGGGCGAGTCGTCGCAGGCCGACGTAGGCGACGGTGGGCCGGGCGTTGACCTCGATGAGCGTATCTTCCGCCGGCGTCGCGCCGAGGACGAGGTCGATTCCCACGAAGCCGTGCAGGCCGGGAAGGTGGCGAAGTGCTTCGAGCCCCAGCCTGATCGCTCGCGCTTCGAGATCTTCGTCGAGCGGGAGCCGGCCGCCAGAGTAGGTGAACCGGCCGGGCAGCGCGGCCTCGCCCGATCCGAGTCGCACCGCCTGCGTGCCCGCGCGGAGCGCGATCGGCGGCCCGCAGCGGGGCACCACGAACGCCACGCTGGCCGCGATGCCGGCGATCCGTGGCTGGACGAGCCAGTCGCTCCGCTGCGGGAGGCCGGCCAGGTCGGCTGGTGACCGGCAGAGAAATGTATCCACGCACCCGGCGCCGCGGTTGGGCTTGATCACCAGTTCGCCATGTTCCGCGAGCAGGGCGGCGGCCGCGCCAAGGCCGAGAAGTCCCGCAGGCGTGCGAACGCCCCTGGCGGCGAGCCTTGCGCCCAGCGCGTGCTTGTCGCTGACCGCTCCAACCGTGCCGCTTGGTGAGCCGAGGTTGACCACGCCCGCCCGCTCCACCCGCGCGATCGTCGCCGGCAGCAGGCCGTCGGTTTCAGGGCCGACTACCAAGGCCGCGTCGGCCTCCGCCAGGCTGCGGTCGAGGGCGGCGACCGCCTGCCCTGGGGACGCCGCGGCGACGGGCACCATGCGGCCCGGCAGCGGCCAGGCCAGCCGTTCGTCGAGCAGGACCGAGATCGTGTGGCCCGTCGCCTGAAAATCCTCCGCCAAGGCCCGCAGCATCGCGGCAGCCTCGGTCAGGAGTCCCGCGGCAAGCGGCCGTCCGGCGAGCCCGCCCGAGCAGAAGTGTTCGTAGAGAAGAACGTGCATAGAGTCTGGCGGCCATCAAGGGTCGGTCGAGCGACGGTGGTGTGACGACCAGTTTGACAGGTTTTCCCGCCGTCTCTTAGAACCCTCCGCCGTGAGCGGGAAACCATGCAGCCGCGGCCGAAACGCGTGGACGGTCTACCTGCTGCGCTGCCGTGATGGCTCGCTCTACACGGGCATCACCAACGATCTCGCCAAGCGGCTGAACGTCCATGCCGCCGGCCGCGGATCGCGCTACACGCGGAGCAGGCTGCCCGTGGTGCTCGTCTACGTGGAGCGGCGGGCGACGAAGTCGCGGGCGCTCGTGCGCGAGGCCGCCATCAAGAAGCTGACGAAGCGGCAGAAGGAGTCGCTCGTGTCGAATGGGAATGACCGTCCGGCTGCCTCACGCAGGCTACGCGGACTGCCTCGGCCCGGGCCCCGGGCTTCCCGTTGATGGCGTGTGTGTGCCCACGCGGGCCTCGCCGCCGCGGGTCAGGCCGAGGAAGCCCACCGGCATCGATGGGCCGCCGTCGAGCGTCCACGTCGCCAGGATCTCGCCCAGTACGGCGGCGAACTTGAAGCCGTGCCCCGACAGCCCCGCCGCGAACACGACGCGGTCGCTCCGCGGATGGCGGTCGATCACGAAGTGGCCGTCCGGGGACATCGTGTAGAAGCAGGTGGCATGCCGCCGCCGGGCGCACGACATCCCGGGCATGTATTCCCCGACGAACCGCTCGACCAGCTGCAACTCCTCGGGATCCACCGCGCGCGGCGCGGTGAGCGGATCCTCCACGAGCCGGCCGCCGGCATGGTTGGCGAGCTTCACGCCGGAAGCATCGACCTGCGGGAACCCATAGAACAGCCCCCAGGGCAGCTCGTAGAAGAACGTGGGCGCGGCACGGGCCGGGAGATAGTCGCGCGTCCGCGGCTCGAACCAGTGCAGATGCTTGAGGAACACGCGAAACGGGATCGGCCAGTCCGCGCCGGCTCCCGCCACGAGCCCCGGGGCCCACGCGCCCGGCGTGATGACGAGCCGCCGGGCGGCGAGCGGCCCCGCCGCGGTGTCGACGACCACGTGGTCGGAGGCCTCGCGCCAGCCGTGCACCGCGACGCCGGTGCGGTGCTCCGCGCCGCAGTCGGCCGCCGCCCGCAGGTGGGCGAGCACGCACCGCTCCACCCGCAGGTATCCCGCCTGCCGCTCGAACACCGCCCGGTGGCCCGGCGGAATGCGGAAGCCGGGAAACCGACCGTGCAGTTCGTCCGGGTCGAGCGATTCGAGATCGAGCCCGTGCAAAGCGGCACTCCGCAGCACGCCGGGAATCAGCTCGCCGTCGGGCGGCCCGATCTCGAGCAGCCCAACCTGCTCGTAGAGCCGCTCGTCCACCACGGCCTCGAGTTCGTGCCAGAGCGCGTAGGCCCGCCGCAGGAGCGGCACGTAGTCGGGATGCTCGTAGTAGGCCAGGCGGATGATGCGGGTGTCGCCGTGCGAACTGCCGCGGTCGTGCCCCCCCGGAAACCGATCGAGGCCGAGCACCCGTGCGCCGCGCCGCGCGAGGTGATAGAGCGCCGCGCTGCCGACCCCACCGGTGCCCAAAACGATCACGTCGTGCATCGTCGTTCTCTCGTCGCCAGCCCGTGGTCGGCGCGGTATCGCACCGGCGTCAGGCCGGTGAGGCTGCGAAACTGGCTGTTGAAGTTGGAGAGGTTGCGGAAGCCGCACTCCGCCGCCACGTGCGTGACGGGCGGTTCGCTCTCGGCGAGCAGTTCCACGGTTAAAGGCCCGCGTGCCGCGGGTAGGATCGGGTGCCGGTTCGTCCGACAGGAATACCCGCCGCCCCCGATATATTCAATCGAACGCGAAACCACGCATCCGCTGGCACAAAACCGGAAGTTTCCCGCATGCACACCGATGGCCCGACCGTTGCCGCAGACAATCCGCTCCTTCAGCCGTGGACCGGCCCCTTCGGCGGCGTGCCGCCGTTCGACCGCGTGCGGGTGGCCGACTTCGAGCCGGCCTTCGAGGCGGCCATGGCCGACCAGCTCGCGGCGATCGACCGGATCACCGCCCAGGCCGACCCGCCCACCTTCGACAACACGACCGTCGCCCTCGAGCGGGCGGGCCGCGTGCTCGATCGCGTCCGCGCGATCTACGAGGTCTTCTGCGGCGGCTTGAACGACGCGGCGATGCAGGCCGTCGAGCGGCGGATGGCTCCCCGGCTGGCCGCCTTCGCCGACCGGATCGTCGCCAACGAAAAGCTCTTCGCCCGGGTGGCGGCCGTCTACGAGGCCCGCGAGCGGTCGGGGCTCACGCCCGAACAGCGGCGGCTGGCCTGGCTGCACCACACCGATCTGGTGCTGGCGGGGGCCCGGCTCGACGCGGCCGCGAAGCGGGACCTCGCGGCCATCAACGAGGAGCTGGCGGCGCTCCAGACCGCCTTCAGCCAGAACGTGCTCGCGGACGAGACCGACGCGGCCGTCTTCATCGCCGACGAGGCCGGGCTCGCGGGCCTGCCCGCGTCCGCCCGCGACGCGGCCGCCGCCGCCGCCCGCGACCGTGGCCGCGGCGGCTGGGCCGTGCCGAACACGCGATCGTGCGTCGAGCCGTTTCTCACCTATGCCGAGCGGCGCGACCTGCGCGAGCGGGTGTGGCGGATGTTCGTCGGCCGCGGCGATGGCGGCTCCGCGACCGACAACAAGCCGACGATCGCGAGGATTCTCCTCCTGCGGGCGCGACGGGCGAAGCTCCTCGGGTTTGCGACGCACGCCCACTGGCGGCTGGAGAACTCGATGGCCAAGTCGCCCGAGCGTGCCGTCGCGCTGATGGAGGCGGTGTGGAAGCCGGCCGTGGCGCGGGTGCGGGAGGAGGTGGCCGACATGCAGACGATCGCCGACGCCGAGGGGGCCGGCATCCGCATCGAGCCGTGGGACTATCGCTTCTATGCGGAGAAGGTCCGCCAGGCGAAGCACGACCTCGACGAGGGGGAGATCATGCCCTACCTGCAGCTCGAGAAGCTCCGCGAGGGGATGTTCTTCACCGCCGGTGAACTCTTCGGCCTCCGGTTCGCCCCGGTCGATCCAACATCTGTGCCCGTCTACCACGCCGACGTCCGCGGCTGGGAGGTCACCGACCGCGACGGCCGGCTGGCCGGGCTGTTTTTCTTCGATCCCTATGCCCGCAAGGGAAAGCAGTCGGGCGCCTGGATGAGCGGCTACCGGTCGCAGGAGCGGTTCGACGGCGCGATCCTGCCGATCGTCTCCAACAACTGCAACTACGCCCAGCCGGCGCCCGGCGAGCCGATCCTGATCAGCTGGGACGACGCGACGACGCTCTTCCACGAGTTCGGCCACGCCCTGCACGGGCTCTGCTCGAGCGTCTCCTATCCGTCGCTGTCGGGCACGAACGTGGCCCGCGACTACGTCGAGTTTCCGTCGCAGCTGCTCGAACACTGGCTGTCGACGCCTGAGGTCCTCGACCGGTTCGCGATCCACGCCCGCACCGGCCGGCCGATGCCCCGGGCCCTCGTCGAGAAGATCGAGCGGGCGGCCGCCTTCAACCAGGGCTTCCGCACGGTGGAGTTTCTCGCCAGCGCCATCGTCGACATGAAGCTGCATCTCGCCGGCGAGGCGTTGATCGATCCCGCCGCGTTCGAACGGGAGACGCTCGCGGCGATCGGGATGCCGGCCGAGATCGTGATGCGGCACCGCACGCCGCACTTCAGCCACGTGTTCGCGTCGGACGGCTATGCGGCCGCCTACTACAGTTACCTCTGGGCCGACACCATCACCGCCGACGCCTGGGAGGCCTTCACCGAGGCGGGCGGACCGTGGGACAAGGCGGTGGCGGACCGGCTCCTGCGACATGTGTTCGCCGTGGGCAACACGGTCGATCCCGCCGACGGCTACCGCAGCTTCCGCGGCCGTGACGCCGGCATCGACGCGCTGATGCGCAAACGCGGGTTTGTCGAATGAGCAGCGTGGAACGCGGCCAGTCATCCGCTTTCGAGGGGGAAATTGGCACATCGATGGGCGTAGCCGGTCGGGGGCCGCGCGCAGCCGCCGGTGAACTTTGACTGAAAGAGTTTGCCGACCAT
>JBIIYN010000198.1:0-7189 GCA_044346795.1 Pirellulales bacterium | reverse complement strand
GCAGCTGAAAGGGGACGCCTGGTGGGACGGGCTCGCCGGCTGGTATCTCGCGGCGGGCCCCGGGAGCTGGGCGGCGGGCCTGCCGCCGCTCTTTCAAAAGCTGCTGGGCCGGTCGGAGTATGCGACGAACCTGCTCACGCACGGCATCACGGCCTTCGAGATCCTGTTCGCAGTCGGCCTGTGGTTCGAGCCGACGCGGAGACCCGTTTGCCGGCTGGGGCTCGTGGCCTGGCCGCTCGTGGGACTTGTGGCCGGCGAGCCCTGCTGGGGGCTGGCCATGGCCGTTTTCTCGCTGGCCGGGGCGGATCTGTGGCAAGCGCCGGATCAACAGCCGGATCCACGTTGAAGGCAACCCGTCGGTCGGCTAGCCTCCCTGCCGCAGGGCGGACCGGATCCGCCGCGGCCGCGGAGGTTCACGCGCTTGTCGAATGAATGGCTTCTGGCGACACCGTGCGTGGCGAGCCTCACGGCCTATGCACTGGCCTGGTGCCTGGCCGTCGGCTGGCTGGTCGCGACCCGCTGGCGCGAGCGGCTTGCGATCATCGAGGCCGCGGGCGACCTGCGCCAAGCCGCGGGCGACCTGCGCCAAGCCGCGGGCGACCTGGGCCAAGAGGAAGGTCTCACGATTCTCAAGCCGCTGTGCGGCGGCGACGAAGGGCTCGAGGAGAACCTGCGGTCGTTCTTTCTGATCGAACACGAGCCGTTGCAGCTCGTGTTCGGCGCCGCCGATCCGGACGACAGAGCCCTCGTCGTCGTCCGTCGGCTGATGCGGCGGTTTCCCGGCCGCGACGTCGCCATCGTGGTGGGGGCCGACCCGGCCGCGCCCAATCCGAAGGTCGCGCTGCTCGAGAGCCTGCTGCCGCACGCCCGGCACGACGTGATCCTGTTGAGCGACTCAAACGTGCGGCTCTGCGGTCACGAGATCGCGGCCGTGTTACCTGAGTTTCGCGATCCGGGGGTGGGCATGGTCTACCAGCCCGTCGTCGCCGTCGGCGAGCGGACGGTGCCGGCGACGATCGAGAACCTGCATTACACCGAGTACGCGGCCCTGCTCACGATCGGCGCCCGGCTGCTGGCCGGCCAGCACACGGTGAACGCCAAGGGGCAGTGGGTGCGCCGCGCGGCCCTCGACGCCGTCGACGGCTTCGCCGGCGTCCGCGACCGCGGGGCCGACGACTACGCGCTCTCCAGGCTCGTCGCGGAGGCCGGCTGGGAGCTGCGACTGGCCCCTGAGTGCGTGCAGGTCGTGCAGCAGGACTGGTCGTGGACGAGCTTCCTCGCCCGCAACCTGCGGCACGCGGGACTGCGGTGGCGGATCTGCCCGTGGGCCTATCCGCTGGAGTTGCTCTTCAATCCGATCCCGTGGGCGCTTCTGCCGCTGGCCGCCGGCAGCCGGCCGCTGGCCCTCCTCGGTGCGACGGCGATCGTGGTCAAGATCCTGCTCGAGGTGTCGGTGGCGCGGCTGCTCCGCGGCGTGCCGCTCGCCGGCCACCTCGTCCCGGTGATCCTCGTCAAGGATCTCGCCATCTTCGGCTGCTGGTTCGTGGCCCTCTTCGGCCGCACCGCGGTCTGGCGGGGCCGGCTCTACCGGCTGGCGCCGGGCGGCCGGATCGAACCGCTCACCCCGGTTCTGCCGGCATCGGAACTGGCCCGCGCCGTTTGACGGGCTGTGGAAGAAAGCCCTTCCTGACAGAATTCTGCCGCAGGCCGTATTGGTTCGCGGCCTGCGGCATGCTCATCGCCGGCGGACTCTGCTACAGGTGGCTCCTCCGTGATGGTCGATCGCTCGTGAGGCGCAGAGTTCACCGGCTCTTGCGCGTGCCTCCGGCCGCTCCGCAGCATCAGGTGTTCGACAGGTCTCCGCTCACACGGCCTGCGGCGGTTTTCCCGACAGCAGCTTGATGAACGCGGCCTCGTCGATCACGGGCACGCCGAGCTTCGTGGCCTTCTCCAGCTTGCTGCCCGCCTCGTCGCCGGCGACGACGTAGTCGGTCTTCTTCGACACGCTTCCCGCCGCCCGCCCGCCCGCCTTGCGGATCGCCTCCTCGGCCTCCTGCCTCGAGAAGCCGACGAGCGTGCCGGTCACCACGAGTGTCTTGCCGGTGAGCGGCCCTTCCGCCACCCGCTCCGACTCCGGCACGTCGAGCACCACGCCCGCCTGCTCGAGGCCGCGCAGCACCCGCATCCCATAGTCGCTCGCGAGCCATTCGTGCACGCTCGCCGCGATCACCGGGCCGATATCCTCCACGGCCGAGAGCTCGTCCACGCTCGCCGCGCGGAGCTTTTCCACCGTGGGAAAACGGCCGCAGAGCAGGGAGGCCACCCGCGGGCCGACGTGGCGGATGCCGAGCGCATTGAGCACGCGGACGAGCCCGCGGCCGCGGCTGGCGGCGATCTGCTCGACGAGGGCCTGGGCCGACTTCTCCCCCATCCGTTCGAGCGGCTCGAGGTCGGCGGCTTCCAGCTTGTAGAGGTCGGCATAGTCCTTCACGAGGCCCGTCGCCACGAGCTGCTCGACGAGCTTGTCGCCGAGCCCCTCGATGTCCATCGCCCCGCGCGATGCGAAGAACCGGATCCGCTCCCGCCGCCGGGCGGGGCAGTCGACGTCGGGGCAGCGGATGTACACACCCTCCGGATCGCGCTCGAGCGGCGTGCCGCATTCGGGGCACTCGGTCGGCGGCGCCCAGGGCTCGAGCCTGTGCTTCCGCAGGTGCTTCTCCACGCGGACCACGTGCGGGATCACCTTCCCCGCCTTCTCGACCACGAGCACGTCCCCCACGCGGACGTCCTTCCGCGCCACCTCGTCGGCATTGTGCAGGCTCGCCCGGCGGACGATCGTGCCGGCCAGTTCCACCGGCTCCAGATCGGCCACGGGGGTCACCGTGCCGCCGCGGCCGACCTGCACGCGGATGCCCGCGAGCTTCGTCGTGGCCTCGAACTTCTCGAACTTCCAGGCGATCGCCCAGCGGGGGCTCTTCGCCGTGGTGCCGAGCCGCCGCTGCTGGTCGAAGCGGTTCACCTTGACCACGAAGCCGTCCACCTCGAAGTCGAGGTCGTGCAATTCCTCGATGAGCGCCGTGCCATGCTCGACGAGCGCGTCGAGGGAGTCGAAGGTGCGGGTGCCGGGCGCCACGGGCAGCCCCGCGGCCTGCGCCCACGCGAGCAACTCCGACTGCGAGGCCTCGCCGAGGCCGGTCGCATCCCCCACGCCGTGGCAGAAGAACCGCAGCGGCCGCGCGGCGCACTCCCGCGGATCGAGCAGCCGGATGCTGCCGGCGGCCACGTTCCGCGTGTTGGCGAACGGGGCCAGCCCGGCCTCTGCCTGCCGCTCGTTGAGCTCGACCAGGTCGGAGTTGGTCATGTAGATCTCGCCGCGGACCTCGATCCGCTCGGGAGGATCGTCGAGGGCGAGCCGCAGCGGCACGCCGTGGATCGTGCGGACGTTGTGGGTGATGTCGTCGCCGACCGTGCCGTTGCCGCGGGTGGCCCCGAGCACGAGCAGGCCGTTTTCGTAGGTGAGGGAGACCGCGACGCCGTCGATCTTGAGTTCGAGCACCCAGTCGATCGGCTCGCCGCCCGACTCGTGCAGCAGTTTCTCGACGCGGCGGCCCCAGGCGGCGAGATCGGTGGCCGAGTAGGTGTTGTCGATGGAGAGCATCGGCAGCCGGTGCCGCACCGACTCGAGCGCCGTCATCGGCTCGTCGCCGATCCGCTGCGTGGGGCTGTCGGCCGTCACGAGCTCGGGATGCCTTTCCTCGAGCGCTCGCAGGTCGTCGAGCAGCCTGTCGTAGTCGCGGTCGCTGATCTCGGGCGCCGCCTCGACGTAATACTTCCGGTCGTGATGCCGGATCTGCTCCCGCAGCCGTTCGATCTGGCGGGCGGCCGACGCGGTCACGGCTGGCGGTCCCCGGCCGCCGGCTGCTCGTCGCGATGCCGCTTTCCATCGGCGGCCCGCTCCCGCTTCTGCCGCTCCCCCTCGAAGTGATCCATGGCGACCGCACCAAAAGTGGCGACGGCGAGCACGGCGAGCTGGCCCGCGAGCAGCGTGATGCCGTGCCGGTCCATGAGGCGTTCGAGCGGGTGGGGCGCGGCCGAGAGGCTCTCGGGCCGCACGCCCCGCAGCACGAACAGGCAGTAGCTCGACGCCGTGATCGTGAAGAGGAAGCCCACGATGCCGAGGAGCGCGTAGAACGGATTGGGGCGAGGGCGAGGCATGCGGTCACGATGCTCGACGATGGGTGATCGCGGGGCTGGAATCGCCGCAGTATAGAGCGCCGGCGCAGGCTATGTATCGCCGGCTTCGGGGCGGCAAAAGTCTCGTCGCGTGGGCCGGGGCGGCCCAATGCTCCTCGAGCTTTCGCCGACCCCTTCGCCTCCATCCAGCGTGCTTCGCAGGATGCGAAGCGGAGAACCAGCCGGCGGAGGCCGGCCAAGAAAAAACGGCAGGATGTCGTGTTTTTCGTGAAGACTGCTCCTCGAGCTTTCGCCGACCCCTTCGCCTCGCGGATAAAGGGCTTGGCCGTAGTCGCCGACCGCAGCGACTCCTGGAGCATAGCGCATCGTCACCGATGGGCTGTTGGAATGGGGGGCGGGACGGTGAACACGCGGTTCTTGCCCTGCTGCTTGGCTTCGTACATCGCGTCGTCGGCGCGGGCGAGGAGGGCGTCGACCCCCTCGTCGGGCACGGCGAGCGTCACGCCGATGCTGATGGTGGCCTCGATCACCTCGTCTCCGGCCCGTATCGGCTCGGCCGCGCGGCGGCGGAGGTTCTCGGCGCAGGCGGTCGCCTCGTCGAGGCCGGTGACCGCCTGGAGGACCACGATCAGTTCGTCGCCGGAGATTCTGCCCGCCATGTCGTCGGCCGACCGCAGGCAGCCGCGGATCCTCGCGCCCAGGGCCCCGAGCACCGCGTCGCCGGCGGCGTGGCCATGCGTGTCGTTGATCGCCTTGAAGCCGTCGATGTCGCACCACAGCAGGGCGATCGATGATTCGCGCCTCGCCAAGGCGCCGGCGAGCCGCTCGAGCAGTTCCTGCCGGTTGCACAGCCCCGTCACGGGGTCGATCCGCGCTCTGTGTTCGAGGTCCTGCTCCATCCGGACCTGCTCGTCGATGACGTGCATGGAGGCGACCATGCCGCTCACGGCTCCCGCTGTCGTCCGGTAGGGAAACGCATGAACTTCCACCCAATGGACGTCGTCCTTGGCGGCGCGGATCTGGCCGCGCGTGGCGGCCCCCTGTCCCGCCAGCACCCGGGCCTTGTCCCGCTCGAACTGTTCCCGGGTCTCCGCGGTGGCGAGAAAGTCCTTGCAGTCGCGACCTATCGTTTCGGCCGGCGCCCAGCCGAGCACGGGTGTGACTGACGGGGAAATCCACAGGATCGTGCCGTTGGCATCGAGCCTGAAGATGACGTCGGTCGAGTTTTCGGCCAGCAGCCGAAACTGCTCCTCGGAGGCGGCCAGTCGCTCCGCCGCCTGGTGCCGCTCGGTGACGTCCCGCCAGACGAGGCTGATCCAGTCGTGGCCTCGGATGCCGCGGATGTCCAGCCGACGGAGTCCGACGCCCCGCAGCATGAACGGAAAATCGTCGAGCAAAAGCGGGCTGCCCGTGTCCGCCAGGGCGGCGAGACTGCGCAGCAGGCCGGACGAATCCAGTTCGGGAAACGTCCCGCAGAGCCTCGTGCCCACGAGGCGGTCGCGGTCCATCGTGAACCAGTTGCAGGCGGCCGGATTCACGTCGAGGCAGGTGAAGTCGACCACGTGCCGCTCGTCGTCTCGCACCGGCTCGATGATCGCCAGCGGGTCGAGCATGCCTTCCAGCGTGGCCCGCAGCCGCAACCGCTCGGCGGCGAGCACATCCTGGGCCTGCACCTCGCGGTGGATATCGCGCCAGCCGCCCACGCGGCCGATCACCGTGCCGCGGTCGTCGAACGTGGGCCGCAGGGAGACGAGGAACCACTGGTAGCCGTCGTCGGCGATTCGCAGCCGCAGCCGCGACTCGGCGGCTTCGCCCCGGCCGGCCTCGTCTTCCATCGTCCGCACCCGGTCGCGCTCGTCGGGATGCACGAGCTCCGCGAAGCGTTCGCCGATCACGTCTTCCGGCTCGCGGCCGATCCGCAGCCGCACCGACGGCGTGATCCAGCGGACGACGCCGGCGTTGTCGGTCTCCATCACCACGTCCGCGGCGTTTTCGGCGAAGAGCCGGAAGCGGCGGGCCAGGTCCAGTTCCCTGGCCTGCTCCCTGGAGACCTGCTGCAGGCTCTGAAGCTCACCCTGGATCGACCGGAGTTCGGTGACGTCGATCGTCACGCCGCCCATGGAGAGCGGCGTGCCGTCGGCGGCGTAGAGGGCCCGGCCCATCACCGCGATCCAGTGTTGCGAGCCATCCGGATGGACGGCCCGCAGCGCGGTGCGGTAGTCCTGCCGGTCGGTGAGCGCGTGGTCGATCGCGGCGCGGACCCGGTCGCGGTCCTCCGGGTGAACCACCGAGAAGAAATAGTCGAGGCTCGGCGCCCGGCCCGGGGGCAGGGCGAACTGCTTCCTGACCCGGTCGGTCCACTCGACCACCCCGGTCCCCAGGTGCCAGAACCAGACTCCCACGTCGGCCAGTTCCGTGGCCAACCGCAGGATCTCCGTCCGGCGGGCCAGCGTGTCGCCGGCCTCGGCCAGCTGCCGCTGAGCCCGGCGTCGGGTCCGCACCAGCCAGATCCAGAACCAGGCGACGCACGCGAAGAACACCAGGTCGGGCACGACCGAAAGGGCCAGCGACAGCCACCGTGGCAGCCTGTCGAGGTCGACGTCGAAGATCTGTGTCCACCGCATGCGAAACCCTATGCCCTCCGCGGATGCCGGGGAAATATCCGCCCCGAGGCGGGGCCTTTGGTGCCGGCCAGTTTCCCGAGCGCGGGTGGCTCCGTAGAGTTCCGGCGACGAGCGTCTCTCCGCAGGCTTCTGCCTCGGCTCTGCGGCTCAACGGTGTCCCATGGAAATCGCGCTGCCTCATGTCGTCGTCAGGGTCTGTGGCCCGGGCGTCGGCCCCGACCTCGCCGCCGCGCTGAGCGTCCATCCCGTGGAGGTGACGGAGGCCCGCGATCAGTCGGAAATGCGCCGCGTGTCGGCCGGCCGGCCGCCGGTCCTCGTGGTCGTGGCCGATCCGTCCGACCCGCGGGCGGCCGTGGTCGAGACGTGGACCG
>JBIIYN010000197.1:0-7198 GCA_044346795.1 Pirellulales bacterium | reverse complement strand
CTGGCCGGATTCGATGCGGTGGACGAGGATCCGACGGTGCGGGTGCCGCGGGCGCCCGTGGTGACCTTTCTCGGCCACGTCGACCACGGCAAGACGTCACTGCTCGATCGCATTCTGGGCATCAACGTGGCCTCCCGCGAAAGCGGCGGCATCACGCAGCACATGCGGGCCTACACCGTGCAGCGGAACGGGCATCCGATCACCTTCGTCGACACGCCGGGCCACGAGGCCTTCACGCAGATGCGGGCCCGCGGTGCCAATGTCACCGACTGCGCCGTGATCGTGGTGGCGGCCGACGACGGCGTGATGCCCCAGACGGAGGAGGCGATCAGCCACGCGCGGGCCGCCAACGTGCCGATCGTGGTGTGCATCAACAAGATCGATCTTCCCGGTGCGGACGTGCAGCGGATCTACCAGCAACTTGCGGCCAACGAACTGCTGCCGACCGAGTGGGGTGGCGAGACGGAGGTGGTGAAGACCAGCGCCGTCACCGGCGCCGGCATGGACGAACTGCTCGACACGCTTCTCACCATCGCCGAACTGCACGATCTGCGTGCCAACCCCGGTCGCTCCGCTGCGGGCGTCTGCCTCGACGCCTCGATCCACGAAGGCCGCGGCGTGGTGGCCTGTCTGCTCGTTCAGAAGGGCACGCTCAAGGTCGGCGACGCCGTGGTCTGCGGGGAGGCGAGCGGCCACGTGAAGTCGATGCACGACACGCTCCAGCGTCGCAAGGTGGCCGAAGCCGGGCCTTCGGTTCCCGTGTTCGTCAGCGGTCTCGACGTGGCTCCGGGGCCGGGCGACCGGTTCCAGGTGGTCGATTCCATCGCGATGGCCCGTGAAGTGGCGGTGAAGCGCACGAGCATCAGCCGCCACAGCACGCTCGTGAGCGCGCCGGTGCACGTCACGTTCGAGAACCTGCTCGACAGGCTCGGCACGCAGAAGACGCCGACGCTGAACCTCATCCTGCGGGCGGATGTCCGCGGTTCGATCGAGGCGATCCTGAAGGAACTGCAGAAGCTGGAGCACCCGGAGGTGAAGATCAGGGTGTTGCAGGCGACGGTGGGCGGCGTGACCGAGGCCGACGTGCAACTTGCGGATGCGTCCGATGCCGTGATCATCGGCTTCAACGTGGTGCCCGACGAGAGGGCCCGTTCGCTCGCCGAAGATCTGGGGGTGCAGGTCCGGCGGTACGACATCATCTATCAGGTGACCGACGACCTGCGGAAGGCTCTCGAGGGCATGCTCGCGCCGGAGAAGCGGGAGTCGACGCTCGGTCGGGCCGTGGTGCAGCGGACCTTCTCGATCAGCCGGATCGGCGTCATCGCCGGCTGCCGGGTCATTTCCGGCATCATCGCGAGGAATGGCCGGCTCCGCATCATTCGCGACAGTCGCATCGTAGGCGATTACGGCATCGAGTCGCTGAAGCGGGAGAAGGACGATGCGAGGGAGGTCCGCGACGGCCTGGAGTGCGGCATCAAGCTGGCCGGTTTCAACGACATCAAGGAGGGCGACATCTTCGAGTGCTACCGCGTCGAGGAAGTCGCACGGACGCTCTCGTGAGCACGCGACGACTCCTCAAGGCTGCCGAGGCGGTGCGGGAGGTGGTCAGCATGGCCATCCTGACCCAGGTGCGCGATCCGCGCGTGAAGGACGTGACCGTCACGCGCGTGGAGATGGATCCGGACATGCGGTCGGCCACGGTGCACGTGTCGGTGATGGGGAGCCCCGCCCAGGAGCAACTGGCGCTGCGCGGGCTGGCGAACTCGGCCGGTTTCCTCCAGTCGCAGGTCGCGGACCGCATCGACACCCGCTACACGCCGCGGCTGACGTTCAAGCTCGACGGCGGCGTGAAGAAGTCGATCGAAATCGCCCGTTTGCTCGGCGAAGTCCTGCCCGCTCCGTCCGTCGGGACGGGCGATGATCCGGCGTCCGGTGCCCCCGCGTCGGCGATGGAGGAGGAGCCCGGGAGCGGGGAGGACATGGAACAAGCGAAGGAACACGCATGACAGCAGCGAAGCAGCCCCAGTCGAATCGCAAGCAACAGATCGCGAAGCTCCACAAGGTGCTGAAGGGTCACTACAAGCAGGTGGTCGCCAATACCGGCCGCTCGATGCTGGAGCAGGTGCTGTTCGCATGCTGCCTGGAGAATGCCCGCCACGACGAGGCCGAGAAGGCTTTTTCGCGGCTGCTGGAGAGTGCTTTCGACCTCAATGAAATTCGTGTGACGACGGTGGCGGAATTGGCGGAAACCCTGCACGGTCTGCCCGATCCGGCCAGGGCGGCCTTGGCGCTGCGGCGCGTGTTGCAGGCGGTGTTCGAGTCCACCTACAGCTTTTCGCTCGACCACGCCAGGAAGCACTCGATCGCCCACGGCATCAAGACGCTCGAGCACCTGCACGGTATTCCACCGTTCGTCGTGCAACACGTCGCGGCCACAGCACTGGGCGGGCACGTCGTCGCGCTCGATCTCGGCGCGATGTCCGGCCTCTACCTCGCGGGCATCATCTCGAGGGAGGAATACGATGCCGGAAAGGTGGCCGGCCTCGAGCGGTTGATCCCCAAAAAAATCGTGCTCGAGTTCAACTCGCTCGTGCACCAGTTCGGTGCCGATGTCGTCGGCAGCCTGCATGGGGCGACCGTGAAAAAAATCCTGCAGGCCGTGAACGCCGCGGCGCTCAAGGAGCGATTCCCCAAGCGCGGCGAGCCTCTTCCGCCGCCCAATCCGCCTCCCCCGGCGGCCGGCAAGGAGAGCCGCAAGGCCGCCGAGGCGGCGCAGACGGCAGCCGAAGGTCTGCGGCCGGCCGGGCCGCAGGCCGCCTCCAGGCCTGCGGGCAAGACACCGCTGCCGCCCCCCGGCGCCGGGCCCAAGCGGGCCGCCGACGGCACCGCGAAGGCCGGTGGGAAGACGGGACCGAAGCCGTTCGTGGTCAAGCCCCACGTCGGCAAACCGCTCACCATCAAGCCCCAGGTGCCGCAGTCGGCGACCGATGCCAAGCCCGTCCCCGCGAAACCGGTCCCCGCGAAGCCGGTGCAGGCCAAGCCCGCCAAGAAGCCCGAAGCCGCGGGAAAGCCGGTGGCCGGGAAGAAACCCCAACCCGCCGATGCCAGGCCGAAGGCTAAACCTCCGGCCAAGCCCGTCGCCGGCAAGAGCCACTCCGCCCAACTCGCCAAGCGGAAGCCGCGCTGACGGGCCCTTGTTCGAATAACCGCACGAAGACCATTCACGCCCCCAGTTCGGGAACGCCATGGCAGGACACTCTCATTGGGCGAACATCGCCCGCAAGAAATCGGTGATCGACGCCAAGCGTGGCAAGCTGTGGAGCAAACTGGCCAAGGCGATCATCGTGGCCGCGAAGCACGGGGGTCCCGATCCCGACGCCAACCTGCGACTGCGGTATGCGATCGACGCGGCGAAGGCGGTGAGCGTGCCCAAGGACAACATCCAGCGGGCCATCCGCACCGGCACCGGTGAACTCAAGGGGGGGAATCTCGAGGAATCGATCTACGAGGGCTATGCGGCCGGCGGCGTGGCGGTGATGTGCGAGATCCTCACCGACAACAAGAATCGCACGGCTCCCGAAATCCGCAAGATCTTCGAGATGTGCGACGGCAAGCTCGGTGGCACCGGCTGCGTCGCCTATCTGTTTCAGCGGCTGGGCGTCGTGCGCGTGCCGCAGGCCTGCTGCAGCGAAGATCAGCTGATGGAATTGACGCTGGAGGCCGGCGCGAGTGACGTGAAGCTCGTGGGAGAACGTTGGGAAGTGACGTGCGAGCCGCAGGCGATGGCGGCCGTGATCGAGGCGGTGCACCAGGGCGGCCTGCAGGTCGAGTCGAACGAGATCGTGAGGGTGCCGACGAACACGGTCGACGTGGAGGATGTCGCCACGGCCCGCAAGGTGCTCGATCTCGTGGAACGGCTCGACGACCACGACGACGTCCAGAGCGTGGCCGCCAACTTCAACATCCCCGACGAGGCGCTGGCCCAGTTGGGGTAGGAAGCCCGCACGTGCGCCATCGTCGCGCCAGGCCCGGAGGGCCGGGTTCGTGCCGGCGACCTGCGGTCGCCAAGCGACGGTCGGCAGGATGCCGAGTTGTCGCGTGAAGATTGGCTCGCCGGCTTCGGGGCGGCGACAGTCTCGTCGCGTGGGCCGGGGCGGCCCAAAGCTCCTCGAGCTTTCGCCGACCCCTTCGCCTCGTCCCTTGGTTTGCCCATCCGCGCTCTATTCGCCCTTCGCTTTTTCCGCGGCGGGGGTGGGGTGTTCGACCTGCGGCCAGTAGGTGTCGAAGTCGAACTGCGGGCTGTTGTCGAGGTCGTGGCACTCCAGGCAGTTGTTGACGGCGCGTTGCCTGCCCTCCGCCGTGTCGAGCGACAGCCGCACTTCGCCGCGGAGCTTGTCCCGCTCCGCGACGCTCGCCCGCACGTCGCCCCGCTCGACGGCGGCATGCGCCGCGGCCGGACCGTGGCAGTTCTCGCAGCCCTGGTGCGCCAGGTGGGGCGTGACCTGCATGCCGGCGAAGCCGCCCTCGAAGGGCTCGAACCGCTGCGGAGCCCAGCCGACGACATGGCAGGAAAGGCACTCGGGGTCGCCGTCACGTCTGGGCTTCTGCTCCTCCAGCGTGGCCAGGGCAGTGGCGTGGGGCGTGTCCTTCCAGACGTCATAGGCATGCCGGTGGCAGTCGGCACAGGCGGCGCTGCCGGCGAACCTCCGGCCGGTCGGGTGCCGCACCGCCGCGAGCCCCAGCCCGCCGAGCCCCAGCCTCTCGAGCTGTTCCTGATAGGTGCCCAAGAGCTTGATCATGTCTTCGGCCTCGCCCCACCGCGCATCGAGCGGAATACGTTGCGAGACAAGGGGCTTGGCGGCGTCGTCGAAGAATGCCAGGGCCACCGCGAACATCCCCTTGTGGCCCAGTTCGACCAGCCGGGCTCCGCCCGGCAATCGGGGCAGCTCCGCCGGGGGTTCGTCGGCGCCGCCGGCAGTGACGACGATGTCGAATTGCGGGAAGCGTGCCGCAAGGGTCTTCGTTTCTTCGGGCGAAGCCCACGAGAGCAGGATCTGGTGGCCGCAGTCGGCCTTCTCGAGTTCGGCGGCCGCTAGCGCCAACCCGTCCGCCGCCGGCAGGATCTCGATGGCGTCGTTGCGGACCTGGCCGGCCTCTCTGTCGCCGAGAATCGAGGCGATGCCGAACCTGATCCCACCGGCCTCCACGATCCGAAACCGCGGCGTGATGTTGGCGTCGAGACCAAGCAGGCCGACGTTGGCGCTCACGAACGGCGTGGGCTGGTCGCCCACCGGCGCCACCGCGGCCACCAGTTCCTCCGCCGGCAGCCGCAGGTCGCCCGGGCCGAAGCCGACGGCCGTGTAGCCCATCGTCCGCAGCCCGTCGGCGATCGACTGGAACTTGATCTCGGACTGCCGTCCGAACCGTTTCACCTGGCCCCCCAGGTCGACCGTGACCAGCGGCCAGCCGGCGCCCGCGACCGCCTTGAGAAGATTGCGTCGGCGGCTCAGCCCGCCCTTCTGGTTTTCCTTGCCGGTGCAGCCGCAGGGTTCGATGTAGCCGTCGAGTTCACCCGTCACGATCACGACCGCCCGCGGTTTCGACCACCCTTCGAACAGCTTGCCGTTTCGTTCGCGGAACGCCTCGACCACTCCGTCTGCCACGCCCTCGCCCCGGTCCGGCAGGCCGGTCGCGGCCACCTTGACCCCGGCATCCCCGCCCGTCGGCGTTTCGGCCGGGGCGTGTCGGGGCAGTCCACAGGCAGCCAGGGCCCAAAGGGCGATCAGGCTACGGGCAAGGACGGTGGATTTCATGGTGGGAATCGCCTGCTGGCGGGCTGCTCTGGTGGCCGAATCAGGGGATGATGGCAAGGCAGACGGGGATGGTGAGCGTGGGGGAGTCGGGATGGCCGGTGTCGAGCACGATCCTCCCGGCTGATGCCTGGGTCGAGCAGATGTGATTCGCCGGCGCACTGCCCGGCGGAATGGTGATCGAGAGCGGGATGCGGATCACGTTGCCGCTGCCCACCGGCTTGCCGACGCCGATGATGACCTGCATGGAATCGGGGACGACCTCCCGAACGACCGGCTTCACGTCAGCCCGATGCGGTCCCTTGGCCGTGAGAAACAGGTCCGTCTGGGTGCCCGAGCGGCTCGATATCGTTCCCAGGAGCAGTGCCTCACGGGAGGAATCCCATGCCCTGCCGGCCACGGCCAGATCGCCCGCGACGGAACCCTCCACGGGGATCTCGGCCACCACCTCCTCCGGCATCCGAAAAACGACCTTGATCGTCTGCCGCAGCGGACCGATCGGAAGCCCCGGGAGGATGTCGACGGTGACGAGGAACCCGCCGGTTGCTCCGGTCTCCGTGGCCACGGCCGCAGGCTCGAGCGGGGCCGCATGCACGGTGTAGAACGCGGCGGTCTTCTCCTCGGTGAGGGTGACGGAGTCGACCGCGGGCTGCTCCTTGCCGAACGTGAAGAAAGTGACCACGACCCGCTCGGTCGAACTGGTGGACAGCTTCGGGAGCGTGATGAAGGTGGGCACGGCCTTGTAGGTCGGCACCACCGTGCCCTCCACGACGAACGCGATCTGCGGCCGTGCGGGATCGTTGGTCAGCACGCTCGCCTGCTGCCGGAACGGCCCGCCGTCACCCTTGCCCCGCCACTGCACCTTGAGCTTGGTGCTCCCACCGGGCGGCACCACCTTCGGGCCGGTCGAGCCCCCCTCCTGCTCGTCGAAATCACTGACGGTGCAGGTGCAACTGGTCGCGCCCTTGGTCAGCTCGAGCGGCGCGGCGCCGGCGTTGCGGATGACGAACTCGTGGAAGCCCTTCGCACCGACGCCGACCGTGCCGAAAGCGAATTGCGTTTCCGGAACCTCCACCGCAGGGGCTGGGCCCGTCGGGCGGCTGGCGACCGTGAAATCACCGGCCCGCCAGGGCCGCAGGGCCGCTTCCAGCATCACGATCCCGCCGCCGACCCCCGCCCCGAGGCAGGCGGCAACCCCCGTCACGAACCAAGCACTTGGCAATCGCATCTCCGACACTCCCGCACTTCTTCGAAAACGGTCCCAGCCTCTTGCTAGTTTAGAGCGCATTCGACTTTGGTGTAGCACCGGCTTCGGGGCGGCAAAAGTCTCGTCGCGTGGGCCGGGGCGGCCCAAAGCTCCTCGAGCATTCTCCGACCCCTTCGCCTAT
>JBIIYN010000196.1:0-7205 GCA_044346795.1 Pirellulales bacterium | reverse complement strand
GCCGCGACGGTGGCGGGCCGCGCGTGCCGGGCCGGATGCGCCCCGACGTAGCCCGGCTCCGGGCTGATGAACGGCCCCTCCACGTGGATGCCGGCCATCACGTCGCGGACTTTCGGGTCTTCGCGATGGGCCGCGGCCAGCCGCCCGATCCGGGCCGCCATCGTCGAAAGTTCGTCGGTGATCACCGTGGCCAGGAGCCGAAGGCCGCCATCGGCCCGATAGGCGAGGCACGCCCGCCGGATCTCGTCGGTCGACACGCCGTCGCCGTTGAAGTCGACGCCCTTGTAGCCGTTGAGCTGCAGGTCAATCACGGGCGGTGCTCGCGGGCGATCGCAAGAGCGCGGCCGCCTCGCGGTCGAGGTGAAGCCGGCAGTGGGGGTGTTGCTGGAGGATCGAGGCGGGCACGTCGGGCGACACCGCGCCCTCGACCGCCGCCTGCACGGCCTCGGCCTTCCGCCGGTCGGGCACGGAGCAGAAGATCGTGCGGGCGGCGAGGATGCGGTGCACCGACATCGAGAGCGCCCGGGTCGGCACGTCGGCGAGCGAGGTGAACCAGCCTTCGCCCACCTGCTGCCGGCGGCAGGCCTCGTCGAGCGGGACCACGTGGTAGGGGGCGGTGGTGGCGAAATCGGCGGGTGGATCGTTGAAGGCCAAGTGGCCGTTTTCGCCGATGCCGCAGAGCAGCACGTCGAACGGGCCCGTGGGCACGAGGCCGGCGAGCCGGCGGCACTCGGCCGCGGGGTCGGCCTCGCCGTCGAGCTCGTGGAACGCCGCGGGCGGCGTCGGCAGCCGCCCGACGAACCGCTCCCGCAGGTAGCGGCGGAAGCTCGCCGCGTGGTCGGCCGAGAGGCCGACGTATTCGTCGAGGTGAAACACCGTCACGCGCGGCCACGGGATGCCGGGCTGGGACGCGAGTTCCGAGAGCACCTCGAACTGCGACGAGCCCGTCGCCACGACGAGCGAGACCGTGCCGCGGTCGCGGGCCGCGGCGCGGATCGCCTCGGCGGCCTCGGTGGCGACGTGCCGGCCGAGCGAAGAGCGATCGGCGTGGATGGTGACGTGCATGGTTCCTCTCCGTCCCGAGACTCTAACCGGAGTGGAACCGGCCTGACAGGCCCATCGCGCGCCGGTTTGATTCAATGTTTCGTGCGGCAGTTTTAGGATTTGGAACGCCGCTGCCGGGAAGCACGAAGGTGACGAAAATGACGATCAGGCCGGTGTTTGAGGGCTGTTTGCGTGTGCCAGCCGGGCCGTGGGTATCCTCATGGTATGTCGCCGCGGTTCAGTATCGTCGTGCCGTTTCTGAACGAGAGCCGCTGGCTCCCCGAGACGCTCGCGGCGCTCGATCGTCAGACGTGCGCTGCCGCCGAGTTCGAACTGTTGTTCGTGGACAACGGCTCGAACGACGAATCGGCCGCCATCGTCGGCCGCCATGGGCGGGCCAGTTTGCTGCACGAGCCGCGACGCGATCCATACCTCGCCCGGAACCGGGGCATCCAGGCGGCTCGGGGCGAGTACGTGGTCTTTCTGGATGCCGACTGCCCTCCCGCGCAGGACTGGCTGGACGCGTTCAGCCGGTCGATCGACTGCGGGCCGGCCGACATACTCGTCGGCGCCCTGCTGCACCCCGATCGGTCGCCGCTGATGCTGCGGTGCTACGAGGACTACTACAACCGAAAGCTCGCCTGGCTCTTCGCTCACCGCAAAAGCCGCCACTATTTCGGTCATGCCGGCAACATGGTCGTCCGCCACGACGTTTTTCAGGAGATCGGATTCTTCGAGGCGATGCCGATCGTCGGCGATACGGAGATCATCCACCGCCTGTTGCGCCACCGGCCCGACGCCGTCGTCCGCTGCGTGTCAGACGCCCAGGTCGTCCATGCCGAGGTGGACTCGGTGCGGGCCGTGCTGGCGAAACTCGTCGATATCGGCGGGTATACCCAGTCGCTCGTTCCCGTCGCCGCATATCGGCCGGTGGGGCTGGTCGACAAGCTGCGGATCGCCGTCGACGCGCTCCGCGACAACAGGCATGGGTGGATCGGCCCGCCCGCACTGGTGGCGATGCTCGCCATCGGCTGGGCCGCCTACGCCTGCGGCCGCCTGCGGGGTCTGGTCCGCGGCGGCATGTCGCGCTGACACTCCTGAGTTTTTCCGATGGTCGGGATCAAGTACGTCAGCGAGATGCCGACGACCGGTTATGGCCGTGCCGCCCGGGAATACATGCGGCGGCTCACCGCCCGTGGCATCCCGATCACCTGGACGCCGATGGTGCCCGGTGGCCGCTCCGGGCGGTGGCTGAGGCCCCACGAGGGGCGGGAATGGCCGGATGCGGAGTTTCGTCCGCTCGTGAATCGGCCGCTCGACTACGACGTCGTGGTCCTGCACCTCCAGCCCGACGATCTGCCCGATTGGCAGGTCCGCGAGCGCGGCAGGCCCGTCGTGGCGATGACGGTCTGGGAGTTTGATCGGCTGCCGCCGCACTGGCCGCATATCCTGAACTCGACCCGTGGCGTGATCGTGCCCTGCAGGTGGAACCGCGACGTCTTCCAAGCCGCCGGCCTGCGGGTGCCCGTGGCGGTGGTGCCCCACGTCGCGCCGACGGAAGCTCCCGGGGCCCTGCCGCCGCTGGCCACGCTGCGGCCGGACGATTTCGTCTTCTCCACCATCGCGGCCTGGCGGGAACGCAACGCGCCCCACCTGACGCTCGAGGCCTTTCTGCGGGAGTTCCGTGACGACGACCCCGTGGCGCTCATCCTCAAGACGTCGCGTGTCAATGAACGGCGGCCATTTCGCGGCTTCTGGAACCACCGCGTGCGCCGTCACGTCGATACCACGGCCCGCCAGATCGCGGCCGTGCGCCGCCGCTGCCGTTCCACCGCCCGCGTGTCCGTGATCCTCGATGATCTGAGCGACGCCGGCATCGCGGCGATTCATGCCCGCGCGGATGCTTACGTTTCGCTCACGCGCGGTGAAGGATTCGGACTGGGCGCCTACGAGGCCGCCTGGGCCGGCAATCCCGTCATCATCACGGGGCACGGTGGCCAGCTCGACTTCCTGCCACCCGAGGCGGCACTGTTCGTGGAACATTCGATGGTGCCCTGCTCCGACCGGTTCGCCGGGCCGTCGGCGGCCGTCAACCTGATTGGTTCCTCGTGGGCGGAGCCCGATCTCGCCGAGGCGGGGCGGCTGATGCGCGGATTGGCCGCCGATCCCGCCGCGGCCCGTCGCCGCGGCACGCGGCTGCGCGAGCACGTCGCCTGCCGATTCGACCCCGAGCGGATCACCGAAGGTCTCGTATCGTTCCTCGAGGAGGCTTGTGCCCCGTGATTCAGCCGGAGCAGGTGCTGTTCATTTCGCCCTGTCGGCCTGACGGCGTCCAGGCATCGGGCACGGGGCTGGCCGCGCGCGCTGCCGCCGTCTGCGGCCGGCTGGCACGACGGCACCAGGTGCGGATCCTGACACCGGACGCCGCCGCCGCCGGCTGGGCCGAGCGATGCCGTCGCTGGATCCGATTCACTCTGCCGGGGCTCGCCCCGTGGTGTTCGTCTGTGCCCGGCGATTGGTCGGCATCGTCGGCGGCGGACGCCGCGGTCGCCGGAGCATGGCATGGCCGAGTGAGTCGCGTGCACGTCTTTCGCCTCGCCATGGCCCCGTGGATCGCTCGCCTTACCGCCACTTGCCGTCGCGACCTCGATCTTGACGAGAGCGAGTCGCAGACCCGGGGCCGCATTGCGGCCCTTGCCCGGCGCAACGGCCATCATGGCCTGGCGGCGGCGCTGGCCGCGGAATCGGCCTTCTACGCGCGGGCGGAACAGGAGTGGCTTCCGCGGTTCGACCGCGTGTATGTCTCCTCGCGGGTCGAAGCCGATGCGATTCGGGACCGGGTGCCGGGGATCGACGTCGGCGTCATTCCGAACGTCGTGCCGCTGCCGGCGGAGCCGCTGCGGGTCGCCCGGGGCGGGCCCTTCACGATGGTTTTCGTTGGCAACCTCGGCTACTATCCCAACCACGACGCGGTTTGCCGCCTCGTCCGCGACATCCTGCCGGGCTGGCGGAGCCGGGACCGGGCAGACGTGCGGCTGCTCGTGGCCGGTCGTGGTGCCGGCCGGAGTCTGCGCCGCCTCATGGCCCGCGACGATCGCGTGGAGCACCTCGGCTACGTGCCCGACCTCACGGCAGTCTATGCCCGGGCGGATGTCGCCGTCGTGCCGCTCCGTGCGGGTGGTGGCACGCGGATCAAGATTCTCGAGGCCCTCGCCTGGCGGGTGCCGGTGGTCGCGACGCCGGAGGCGGCCGAGGGTCTCGACCTGGTTGCCGACCAGCAGATCCTCGTCGCCGATTCGGCCGCCGCGCTCGTGCATGCCTGCGAGCGGCTGCGGGACGACCACGCGTTGGCCTTGCGACTGGCCGACCGCGGCCGTGAGCATGTCGCGGCCCGGCATGGAGACGCCGCCTTGGCGTCGCTTGACTGATTCCGCTTCCGGAAACCCGAGTGCACCCACGCATGGCGATTTTCTTCGACGTCACCCGCACCTGGCTCTCGTGGCACGGTCCGCCTGACGGCGTCGCGCGTACCGTCTTCGGCCTGTGTGATGCCGGCGCGCCGCTCGGAATCATGCCGATCGTGCACCATCCCCTGCGGGCCGCTTGGTACCGCGTTCCGAGGTTCACCGCCTCTTCACGCGTCGTCGCCGAGGAGTTGCCGCTGGCCAACGTGGTCTGCGGTCGCGCCGATCGTCTGCCCGGACTGCGGACCGCCGCCCGGGCGTGGACATGGTGGAAGCGGCTACGAGATCTGGAGATCCTGGGTGAACCGGTCGACCTGGGCGCCGGCGACGCGGTGCATCTGCTCGAGCCCGTCTGGCCGTCGATCCCCGGCCATGCGGCCGCCGTCGCGCGGTTGAAGCAGCGGCATCCCGGCTGCGAGGTCGTGGCGCTCGTTCACGATTTGTCCCCGCTCGAAATGCCGGAATACGCTTCCCGTCGTGAGCGCCGCGGGTGCCTCGATTGGTCGGCTTTTCTCGGAGGGCATGCCGATCGAATCGTCGTCGGCTCTCGGGCGGTGGCCGACTCCGTGCGGCGGCACGTCCCGGGCAGGCCCGTCGCCGAGATCCGTCTCGCGAGTTCCATCGACTCCTGCCAGACAACGGCCCCGCTCGCGGTCGAAGACATGGTGCGGATGCTGGAGGGCGGCGGCTGGTGTGCGGCTGCCGCCGCCGATCCGATCGTGCGGCGACGGGAGTGGCTCTTGACCGTGGGACGTCTCGAGCCGCGGAAGAACCACGCATTGCTGCTCGACGTGCTCGAGCCGCTCTGGGCCGCTGGTCGGCTCGACCTGCCGTTGGTGATCGTCGGGCTGCCGTCGACGGCGGCCGGCACCCTCCGGCGGCGGGTGCGCGGGTCGCCGGTGCTCAGTCGTCATGTCGCGCTCCTGGGCGCGGTGCCCGACGAGGTGCTCTGGCAGTTGTACCGTGGGGCGAGGCTCTCGGTCGCGCCCTCCCTCTACGACGGCTTTTCCCGTCCGGTGGCCGAGTCGCTGCAGTTCGGCACGCCGTGCCTGGCGTCGCGGGCGGGTGGGATCTCCGAGGTGGCGGGCGAACGGGTCGACTCCTTCGATCCCCGGTCGGCCGCGCACCTGGAAAAGCTCGTCGTTCGCTTCCTCGAGGAACCGGGCTACGAAAGCCGGCTCCGCAGCCTTGCCGGGGGCTTCATCGCCCATACATGGGCCGATACCGTCGCGGACATGACCGGGAGATCGGCTCGCGCGCCGGCATTACCCCGTCGACCGCCGATCGACGTCGTGTATACCTGGTGCGACGATTCCGATCCGTTGTTCCGCGACCGACTCGCCTGCTGGCGGAAGGACTCCCGCGACGAGGCCGCGGCCGGGGACGCCCGATTCCGCACCCACGACGAGCTGAGGTATTCGCTCCGCTCGCTGGAGGCGCATGCGCCCTGGGTCCGGCGGGTCCACCTCGTGACGAACGGGCAGGTGCCGTCGTGGCTCGACCGGCGGCATCCCGACATGCACCTGGTTTCCCACGCCGACATCTTCGAGGATGTTGCCGACCTGCCCTGCTTCAACTCACTGGCCATCGAGACGAACCTCCACCGTATCCCGAACCTCGCGGAATCCTTTCTCTATCTCAACGACGATTTCCTCATCGGCAACCACCTCTCGCCCGCGGCGTTCTTCTGCTCCGCGGGCCGGCCAGTCTTCTTCGTGGAGTCGTATCCGTTGCCAGGGCCGCGAAGCCCCTGGTTTGCCCGGGCTGAGGAAGACCTCATGAAACGCTGCCACCGCTACAACCACCGGCTGCTGCGGGAGAAGCTGCGGAGCAGGCTCGATGCCCGGGATCCGCCGCACGTGCCGCAGCTCTACGACAGGCGGGTGCTCGCGAGCCTCGAGCGGACGTGGCTGCGTGAGATGCGGGCGACGCGATCCTGCCGCTTCCGCACGCCGCGAAACGTCAAGCTGGCGGTGCTCTATCCCTTTTTCGCGGCGGAGTCGCCGCTGGTCGATCCACCAGCCGCGCTCCGCACGCTCGTCAACGGGTCGGCGGAATACATCTTCCGGACGGTTCAAGACCGCGACCTGGCGGCCGTCGACGGGTGGCTCGCCGAGATCGAGGCCGTGCGGCCGACGTTTTTCTGCGTCAACGACGCGGTCGATGGCCCCGAGGGCGCCGTGGCCCTGCGGGGACGCTACCGGGCGATGCTCGAACGGTATTTCCCGACGCCCTCGCGGTTCGAGAGGGAGACGTGATGCGCGAATCCGCCGCCATGCATGTCGCGATCTACCTCGACGAAGACTACGCGGTGCCCGCGACGGTGCTCGTCCTGTCGCTGCTCAGGCATCTTGGTTCCGCGGCGCCGCTCCAGCTCCACGTCTTCGGCGTGGGCCTGACCGACGAGACGAGGCGGACGATGGCGGCGAGCTGGCCTGACGACCGCCTCGTCATCCATTGGATCGACGTCGATTTCCCGGCCGACGCGGCGGGGTGCCAACCGACCGGATACCTGTCGCGGGCCGCGTACGCTCGGCTTCTGATCGATCGCTACCTGCCGGTCGAGGTCGAGAGGGTGCTCACCATCGATGCCGACGGGCTGATCCTCGACGACATCACGAAACTCTGGCGGCTCGCGCCGAACCGGTCGTGCCTCATGGCGGTGCGTGACTCCTTCGTGAGGTTGCTCGCAGATGA
>JBIIYN010000195.1:0-7229 GCA_044346795.1 Pirellulales bacterium | reverse complement strand
CCTTTTCACAGCGCGGCCGGCAGCTCCACCTCCATCACCGTGCCCCGGCGGCCCGGGCGGCCCTTCGCCATCACCCTGCCCCGCAGCTGCCTCACGATCGCGTGCACGAGAAACAGCCCGAGTCCCGTGCCGGGCGTGGACCGCTCCAGTTCGCTGCCGAGCCGCACGAACCGCTGGAAGACGTTCTGTCGCTCGGCGATCGGGATGCCCGGGCCGTTGTCGGCCACCCGCACGAGCACCTTCCCGCTCGGCAGCGCCGACGCCGTCACCTCCACCTCGGGCGCGGGCATCGAGTATTTCACCGCGTTGTCGACGAGGTTGCGAAACACGATCTCGATGTCGGCCTCGCGGCCGCACACCCGCAGCGGCCCTCCCGTGGGCGGCGTGCCGGCCATCCCCGCGCCCACGCCCACGACGTCGAGCCGCACGCTCCCGGGCGGCACGCCGTAGCGCCGCACCGCGGCCTCGCAGGCGCGGCCGAGCACCGGCTCGAGCGCCGTCGCATCGGTGCCGGGGCGGCCGCGTCTCTGGAGCGTCTTGGCGGCGTCGAGCAGGTGGTCGATGAGCGTGTCGAGCCGCTCCACGTCCTTGAGCATGAAGCGGTGGAAGTCGGCCTGCTGCTCCGGCGGCACCGACCGCCGCGTGAGCGTCTGCAGGTAGAGCTTGAGCGAGGCCAGCGGGCTTTTGAGCTCGTGGGTGACGCTGTCGATGAAGTTGCTCTGCCGCTGCGACAGCGCGATGGCCTTGACCGTGAGCGCGAGGTAGATGATCACGCCCACGAGCACGAGCACGAGCAGCGCCACGCCGACGCCGAGAATCGCCCAGTAGAAGGCGGCGTTCTCGTTGCGGTTCTTCGACCCGAGCGCCGCGGCGATGCTCACGAGCACCCAGCCGACGCCCAAGGCGAGAATCGAACCGATGAGCACGATGCCCAGGAGAATCGGCCAGCGGAGCGAACGACGCGGTTCCATCGGCACTCCATCCTCGGCCGGCGGCGATCGGCAGCCGGTGGCGGTATGCTACCAACGCCATGCCCCCACGAGACACTCGCCCCCCGTCGGTCCGGCCGCCGGTGCGGATCGCCGCCGGCTCGATCGCCGCCACCTTCACGTGGGACGGTGATCGGTGGGTGCATCGGATCGCGCCCGGTCCGGCAGGGGAAAACGACGGCTACGAGTCGTACGACATCCCGTGGCCGCCGGCCCACGATCCCCGCTGGCCGACGTCGCCGGTGCTCGTCGAACTGTCGCGGGTGGCCGTGCCGCAAGCCGCCGCCGCGGGCGGCCGGCCCGGGGGAGAGCAGGCGGTGGTCGGCGTGGGCTTGGCCGGCCGTTCCCACTTCTCCGCGAGCATCGTCCCCGACCCCCGCGCGGCCGACACGCTGCGGTTTGAAATCGCCTGCCGGCTGCACGAGCCTCCCGTCTGGCTGGGCTCCACCTACCGCACCGCCACGGAGCTGATCCGGATCACGGCCTGCGATGGTTCCACCGTGCTCCCCCGGACGGTGGTCTGGGGCTATTCGGTCGGCCCGCGGGGCATCGTCGCGGTGCACGGTGCGTCGGTCACCACCGGCCCGGCCTGACGGGATCTGCGATCTGGCTTACGGTCTGGGCTTACCTGGAAGGGAGGCCGGGACGGGCACACGAAGCGAGCCTCAGGCGCCTCGGCGGAAAGGACGGTCCACTCTTGGCGACGCTGCCGCCGAGCCGCCGAAGCGAGCGGAGCGTGTCCGGCCGGGCCGCGGCCACCACGTCCCAAACCACGGGCGGCGGCATTTTCTTCCGTCCGGGCCGCCATACCTTGCGATCCGGCCGCAGATCGATCAAATTCTTGAGTTCGAGCCTGCGAAATCCCGCAGGTCTGCCGCCGCCCGCCGGAACGCACACATGTTCGACGTCATCGAGCGCCTCAAGTCGGAGTGGACCGACAAGTACGTCGTGATCAACTCCCCGGCCCCGGAACTGGCCCGCTTTCGCGACGCCACCGGCACCGTCAAGACCGTGAACATGAACGGTCGGTGCCTGGTCGAGTTCGATCAATTCAACAATATCGGCTGGTACGACATCGATCCGGCGGCCCTCAAGATCGTGCCCCAGCCGCTGCCGAAGCCGGTGGAAAAAGAGGTCGCGAAGCCCGCCGCCGCGAAGCCGGCCGCCGCTGCCAAACCGGCGGCCGCTGCCAAGCCGGCCGCCAAGCCCGCCGCAGCGGGCAGGCCCTCGACGGCCGACATCCTCGCCGCCGCCCGTGCCAAGGCCGGCGCCGCCCCCGCGGCGGCCAAGCCCGCGGCCGCAGCGGAGAAGAAGCCAGCCGCCCCCGCGGGCAAGCTTTCCACCGCCGAGATCCTCGCCAAGGCGCGGGCTGCCAAGGCGGCACCTGCCGCAGACGCCCCCGCCCCGGAAGCAGCGGTCGAACAGACCGCACCAGAAGTCGAGCCCGTGGTGCCCGAGGCTCCGCCCGCGAAGGCGGCCGCCAAGAAGCCGGCCGCGGCCGGCGGCTCGCTGCCCACGACCACGGCCGAGAAGATCGCCTGGTGCCGGCAGCACGACGCTCAGGGCTGATTCCGGCCGTTGACGATGGCGGCGGAGACGAGCGGTTTCAGACAGTTTTTCCACCGAGCCCAACAGCTTCCCGAACCAGAGCTTCCAAGGAGGGAGTTTTCATGCGCCGGATCGTCATGCCGGGCCTCGTGGCCCTCGCCGTGCTCGTCGGCTCCAGCGGCTGCGGCCGGCTCTCCAATCACCCGGTCGTGGTCGACGCCAAGGCGGAGATCGAGCGGAATCCGCGGGTGCTGTCACTGCTGGCTGGCCCCGGCGGCACGGTGGCCTGCAGCCCGAAGGTGACGGGCAGGGCCAACGAAACCGACGGCATCGCGGCGATGGAGTTCGAGGCCGAGGGCCCAAAGGGCCGCGCCAGCGTGATCGTCGAAGGGAAAAAGCTCGGCCCACAGTGGAGCGTGACGAGGCTCGAACTGCGGCCTCTCGGCGGCGGTGATTCGCTCTCGCTGACGGCCGATCTCGAGGCCCGCACCGGCACCGACACGCCGAAGTTCGACCCCACCGCCGCGACCTCGCCCTCTACCACCGCGGCCCCGCCGCCGCCGGCCGAAATCGAGATCACCCTGCCCCCTGGCGGGCCGCCTCGTTGACCCGTCAGGCCCGCGAAGCCGCAGCGATCGTGCCGGTCGATCCGGTCGCCGGCGCCTCATATTTTCACGCGCGAAATTGCCCGCGGCAAAATGTTTGACTCGCGCAAGGACGGGTCCATAATGGCCGCGTGTCCCCCCTTCATCATGTTGAACCAGACATTGAACCAGACAAGGAGTGGTTTCGTCCCGATGGCCCGGATCCGCAACGTTTTTGAAATCATCGAGCTGTACGGTCACGACGAGAATTTCGAACCGCACGCCACCACTGAATTCGTCCCCACGCGGGCACCTGCCGGCTCGAAGCAGAAGATCGACATCCTTGCCGAGCGGATTCAGAGGGGCATGCCCCTGTGGCACCCGGAAGATTCGACCGATTCGAGCACCGCAACGCTGATGGCCGAGCATGTGTAGATGGCTGATCCCCGGGCTTGCGCCGGGGGCTTCTTAATCCGATCGCCCTCCGCGGCCCGTGCGGCCGCGGAGGGCGATTTCGATATCACGCTTGGCCGAGTCGGCCTTGAGCTTCTGCCGCTTGTCGTGGGCCTGGCGGCCGCGGCCGATCCCCATCAGCACCTTCACGCGGCCGTCCTTGAAATACATCTTCAAGGGCACGAGCGTGAGCCCTTTCTCGAGGGCGCGGTTCGCGAACTTGCCGATCTCGCGGCGGTGCATGAGCAGCTTCCGCGGCCGCTTGGGCACGTGGTTGAGTTGGTTGGCCTTGTCATATTCGGGGATGTCGCAGCCCAGCAGCCAGACCTCGCCGCCGTCGACGCGGCCATAGGCCTCGTCGAGCGACATCCGGCCACCCCGCAGGCTCTTCACCTCGCTGCCGACCAGCGCGATGCCGCACTCCAGCGTGTCGATGATCTCGTAGTCGTGACGGGCCCGGCGGTTTTCCGACACCACGCGCTCGGCCGGCTTTTCGTCCGCCTTGCCCTTCCCCTTGGCCGCGGGCTTGGCGGGTTTGCCGGCGGGGTGGGTTGGCTTGGGTGCGGCCACGGGAAGTCACCCGCGAGGGCGGTCCGAAGGTTGGGCAGGGCAGTTCCGACAGATTACACTTTATCGTTCCGCCGCCGCTGTTTCCCGCCTCCGGCCGACCCCGGCAGCATTCCCAGGAAAGACGTGCCCATGCCCACCATGCAGAGGATGTGCCTGCACGCGAGCCTTTGCCTGACACTGGCGCTGCTGACGGTTCCCTCCGACCCGGTCGCATGCTGCCTGGCGGCGACGGTGGAGGCGACCGCCCCGGCCGACACGTCCCCCGGATTCGTCGCGGGCGACCAGCGGCCGGAAGGGGAAGGCCCGGCCATCAAGGTGCCCGGCGGCTGGATGGTGGCCTACGACGAGACGATTCCCGGCACCGACGTGACCTTCCGGATGATCCCCGTGCCCGGCGGCACGTTCCGCATGGGCAGCCCTGCCGCCGAGGCGGACCGCGACCCCTGTGAGGGTCCGCCCTACGACGTCGCGATCGAGCCCTTTTGGATGGGCCGCTGCGAGGTGACGTGGGCCGAATACAAGGCCTACATGTCCGCCTGCGACCTCTTCAAGGCGATGGAGTCGGCGGGCTTCCGCGCCGTGACGGCCGACAACGAGGCCGATGCGGTCACGGCGCCGTCCAACCTCTACGATCCCACCACGACCTTCACCAACGGCGAGGAGCCGCTCTTGCCGGCCGTCACGATGACGCAGTTCGCCGCCCGGCAATACACGAAGTGGCTCAGCGGCCTGACCGCGCGGTTCTACCGCCTGCCGCTCGAGAGCGAATGGGAATACGCCTGCCGCGCCGGCACGACCACGCCCTGGAGTTGCGGCGGCCCCGATTCGCTCGACAGTGTCGCCTGGTATGCCGACAACTCCGACGAGACCACGCACCCGGTCGGCGAGAAGGCGTCCAACGCCTGGGGCCTTCACGACATGCACGGCAACGTCGCGGAGTGGGTGCTCGACCAGCTCGTGCCCGACGGCTACGCGCGGCAGGCCGCGCTGCCGCAGCCCGTGCCCGCGGCCGCCGCCGCCGTCTGGCCGACGAGCCTCTCGCCCCGCGTGGTCCGCGGCGGCAGCTACTACGACGAGCCGGCACAGTGTCGCAGTGCCGCCCGCCGCGGCTCCGAAGACCTGCCCTGGAAGGACGTCGACCCCAACCTGCCCAAGAGCCCGTGGTGGTACACGGAGGAACCGGCCCTCGGCGTGGGCATGCGGGTGGTGCGGCCACTGGCCGTGCCCGACGTCGCCGTCCGCCGCCGCTGGGGCGACGCCGACATCGACAGCATCCGCTCCGACGCGGCCGACCGGCTCATGCAGGGCCGCGGCGCCCGCGGCTTGGTCGATCCGCAGTTGCCGGCCGAACTCGAGGCCAAGGGCATCGCCCACTGAACAATCCCAACTGAACAGGAATTCTCCATGATCGTACGTGGCCTGATGGTGCGTGGCTCGGTCCTGGCTGCCGCGTTGGCTTTGGTCCTGCCTGCCCCCGGCGTCATGTCGGCGGCCGACTGGCCCGACTGGCGTGGCCCGCAGCACAACCGCCAGGCCGGCGACGCCCCGGCCTTCGTGACGTCGTTCGACCCGGAGAAGGGGACGAACGTGCTCTGGAAGAGCGACGAGGCGGGGGGCATCTCCACGCCGGTGGTGATGGGGGACAGGCTCTACACCCTCGTGCGACACAAGCCCGGCACGAAGGAGGAGGCGGAGAAGGTGCTCTGCCTCGACGCCCGCACCGGCGCGAAGCTCTGGGAGAACGTCTTCAACGTCTATCTCTCCGACGTGCCGGCCGAGCGGGTCGGCTGGTCGGCCGTGGTCGCCGACCCCGCGACCGGCACCGTCTTCGCCCACGGCGTCTGCGGCGTGTTCACGGCGATCGACGCGGCGACCGGCAGGACGAAGTGGCAGCGTTCGCTGCACGAGGAGTTCGGGTTTCTCTCCACCTACGGCGGCCGCACGAACGTCCCGGTCGTCTTCGAGGATCTCGTGATCGCCAGCGCCGTCGTCACCGGCTGGGGCGACACGGCCCGTCCGGCCCACCGCTTCCTCGGGCTCGACGCGAAGACCGGCGCGGTCCGCTGGATGAACGGCACGAAGGAACTCCCCGAAGACACGACCTACAGCACGCCTTCGCTGGTGAGCGTGGACGGTCAGGCCGCCCTCGTCTTCGGGTCGAGCGACGGCAGCGTCTGGAATTTCCAGCCGCGGACTGGCAAGGCGGTATGGAACTTCAAGCTGTCGCGCCGCGGGCTGAACGTCGCGCCGCTGATCGAAGGCGACACGGTCTACATCTCGCAGGCCGAGGAAAATCTCGACAACACCACGATGGGCTCGGCCACCGCCTTCAAGGCCGCCGGCTCCGGCGACATCACCGCCACGCACGCGATCTGGCAGCGGAAGGGGGTGATGGACGGGCGGGCGATGCCGGTCGTGATCGGCGAGCGGGTCTATTTCGTGGACGACGGCGCGAAGGTCTACGTGTTCGACAAGCGGACGGGCGAGCCGGTGGGCAAGCCGCAGAAGCTGCTGGGCACGATCGTGCGGGGCAGCCCGCTCGTCGCCGGAGGCCGGCTCTACATCTGCTCGACGAGCGGCTGGCACGTGCTCGAGCCGACGCGGGAGGGGCTCAAATTCGTCAACCGCATGCGACTCGACGAGGAGGACGAGGTCACGGCCTCGCCGATAGCCTCGCAGGGACGGATCTATCTGACGACCGGGGCCCGGCTCTACTGTCTGGGCGACAAGTCATCCGCTTTCTCATCCTCCGCGAGCGTCCCGGCGACGCTGCCGCAGCAGGTGTCGGCCGCGACCACCGGGCCCGCCGGCGAGCCCGCCTGGGTGCAGGTCGTGCCGGCCGAGGCGCAGATCGCGGCGGGCGAAACGCTGCCGCTGAAAGTGCGGCTGTTCGATGCCGCCGGCAGGTTCGTGAAGGAGTCTCCGGCCACGTTCACCGCGACCGCGGGCTCGGTCTCGGGCCAAGGCCTCTACACCGCGCCGGCCGACAAGCACGCCGCGGCGATCGTCACCGCGAAGGTGGGAACGCTCGAGGGCAAGGCCCGCGTGCGGTCGATGCCGCCGCTGCCGTGGACGTTCACCTTCG
>JBIIYN010000020.1:0-21935 GCA_044346795.1 Pirellulales bacterium | reverse complement strand
GACGTGGCCAACAGCCAGGTGACGATTTTCCGGTGGGACGACGCGCTCTTGATCTCCGACGTGCGGGGTCTCGAGATCAAGTCTCCCGTGACCCTCGGCCTGAAAGCCGGCCCGCTCGGCACCGGCAACATCTGGTTCGGCACCAAGGGCTACGTCGTCTCCCCAGGCTACGCCGCCGCCGTGGCCTACGATCCCGACGGCCACGAGCTGGGCCGCTGGTCGGGCGGCAGCTACCAGCTGCACTTCGCCAACTTCGTCAAGGCGATCAGGAGCCGCAACCACCGGGATCTCCACCTCGACATCGAGGACGGCCACCTGTCGAGCGCGCTTGCGCACCTTGGCAACGTCTCGTGGACGCTCGGCGAGACGGCCCCGCCCGACACGCAGCCGAGCCTCGGACAGGACGACCGGCACGTGGCCGACACGCTCGAGAGCTTCACGGCCCACCTGCGGGACAACGACGTCGACTTCGCCGCCACGCACTTCAGGATGGGCCGCGAGCTCACGATCGATCCCAAAACGGAGCGCTCGACCGACGCGGAGGCGAACCACCTCTTCAGCCGCGACTACCGCAAGGGCTTTGAACTCCCGCGGGTGTGAGGAGGGGTGGAGCCGGTCTGCGGAATGGTGGGCCTGGCTTGGACCCGTCCCGTCGCTCCCGCTCCGGGCTTGTATGCGACCGGAATCCCGGCGCTTGCGCTTCGGGCTTGCATGCCCCCATAAAAGCCCCCGGCGTCAGCCGGGGGATCGGCGGCACGGATGGCGCGGCATCAAACCCATCCCGTCGCTCACGCTCCGGGCTTGTCTATCCGCGTCCCGTTTTCCGGAGCACCTGCCGGAAAGATGAGCTGCCAATACCCGACGTCGAGCCAGCGGCCGAACTTGCGGCCCGCCTCGCGGACGGTCCCGCAGCAGGCGAACCCGATCCGGCGATGCAGGGCGATGCTCGCCGCGTTCTCGACGTCGATCACGCCCACGAGCGTATGCAGATCGCGCTCGCGAGCCTCCGCGACGAGCGCGGCCAGGAGCGTCCGCCCCACCCCGCGGCCCCGGAAGCGGACGTCGACGTAGACCGAATGCTCGACCGTGCTCCCGTACGCGGGAAACGGCCGGAAGGGGCCCCACGTGGCGAATCCCGCGAGCACGCCCGGTTCGCATTCGATCCCGAGCACCGGCAGCCCCGCCGCCTGCTTGGCGGCCCACCAGGCCCGCATCGTCTCCACGCTCCGCGGCTCGTATTCGTAGAGCGCCGTCGTGTGCAGGATCTCGTGGTTGTAGATCGCCCGGATCGCCTCGAGATGCCGCTCCTCGCAGCGGCTGACGGCCTGACTCCCGGCCCCGGCGGCCACGTCAGCCATGGCGGCGCTCCGGCGCCGCGGCCGGCGTGAGCAGCGACACGACGACGAGCACGAGAAAGCCGAGCGGGATCGTGACGATCCCGGGCTGGCTGAAGGGCACGATGGAGGACTCGCGGCTCCAGCCGTAGACCTTCTCGAAGGTGTCGGCCGACAGGAGGATCCAGACGAGCGACGAGAGCATGCCCGCCGTCACCGCGGCGATGATCCCCTGCTTCGTCGTCCGCGGCCAGAAGAGGAGCATCACGAGCGCCGGCAGGTTCGCGCTGGCGGCGATGTTGAACGCCCAGCCCACGAGGAAGCTGACGTTGAAGCTTCGAAACAGCACGCCGAGCACCATCGCGACGATGCCCAGGGCGACCGCCGCGATCTTCCCGCACCGCACCTTCTCGTGGTCGGTCATGGCGACGCCGAAGACGTTTTCCACGAGATCGTGGGCGACCGCGCCGCTGCCGGCCATGATCAGACCGCTCACCGTGCCGAGTACCGTCGTGAAGGCGATCGCCGAGATGATGGCGAAGAGCGTCGTGCTGAACGACTTGGCCAGCAGCGGCGCGGCCATGTTCGAGCTCGTGGGGTCGAGCGCGCCGCTGGTCATCGCGCCGAGGCCCAGGTAGAGCGTGAGCACGTAGAACGCGCCGATCGCGGCGATGCCCACCACGGTGCTCTGCCGGGCCGCCGCGGCGTCCTTCACGGTGTAGTAGCGGATGAGGATGTGCGGCAGCGACGCGGTGCCGCAGAAGAGGGCCAGCATCAGGCTCGCGAAATCGAGCCGGTCGGCGAGCTTGCCGGTGGTGAGCCCCTTGAAGTAGCCGCCCGGCTTGAGCAGGTCGGTCCCTCGTCGCTCCACGGGAAAGTAGGTGGTGTGCGTGCCGTCGGCGTCGGTGTGTTTCTTGCTCGACCAGGTGACGACCGTCGAATCCTCGAGCGCCGAGAGATACTCCAGCGGCCGCAGCGGTCCGGTGGCGGTCTTCCCGGCGTAGCGGTCGGGCAGTGCGAGAATCGTGCCCACCGGCCGCAGGTCGTGGTCCTTCGACTGCCGCACGCCGTCGACGAGCACGGTGCCGTCGGGGGCGACGGTGCGGACCTGCGGCGCGAGATTCACCTCCCGGCCCGCGCCGACCACGAGGCCGCGATCGAGGATCATCGCGGCGAGGATGCCGCAGAAAAACACGAGCAGCGACCCCTTGATGAACTGCACCCAGGTGGTGGAGACCATGCCCGCCGTGACGACGATCATCGTGACCGCCACCCCCACGAGCACCACGCCCGCCGTGTGCGGCAGGCCCAGGAGCGGCACGATCAGGTCGCCCGCCCCGACCATCTGGGGGATGAGGTAGAAGATGCTGACGACGAGCGTCGAGATCGCCACGGCCAGCTTGATCCCGCGGCTGTTGAAGCGGCTGTCGAGGGCGTCGGCGAAGGTGAATTTTCCCAGCGACTTGATCGGCTCGGCGATCACGAACAGGGCCACGATCCAGCCGGCGAGGAATCCGATCGAGTAGAGGAAGCCGTCGTAGCCATGGAAGGCGATCATCCCGCAGATGCCGAGGAACGACGCGGCCGAGAGATAGTCCCCCGCGAAGGCGATGCCGTTGACGAACCAGTGAATCTCGCCGTGGGCGGCGTAGTAGCCCTGCGCCGACTGCCCCTTGCGGCCGAGGAAGAACGACAGCCCGATGACGCCGAGCACGAAGGCGGCGAAGATCGCGATGGCGACCGGGGAGGATTCATAGAGCATCGGCCGAGTCCTTTCCGAGAGCTGGGAACTGGAGCGTGGGCGGGCCACATCAGCCGCGCGGAGCACCGTCGTCGTCGAGCGCGCGGCAGGCGGCCATGTAGATCACGGCCAACAGGAACGCCCCGGCGATCAGGCCCATCCCGTAGGCGATGGCCAGGTTCACGCCGCCGAACGGCCGCAGCGACAGGAGGTCTGGACGGAACAGCACGAGCGCCATGAAGCCGGCATAGAGCAGCACGTAGACCCAGTAGAGCGCGAGGCCCACCCGGCTGCCGGCGGTCGGGGCATGCCGGCCCCTGCCCGTTTCAACTCGCCTGTCAGACTCATGCATGCCCGTCTCCCGGCTCATGGTTCCTCCACGCTTTCTTTTACTGTTGGATTTCCCCGAGCACCTTTGCATACGCCCCGGCCCGTTCCTCGGGCTTGAGCCCCCGGAGTTCCACGAGCAGCGGCCGCAGGCCCGCGGCCCACGACGGCTCGCGGGCGATCCGGGCATCGACCTTCGCGAGCAGGTCGTCGGCGTTCCTGCCGGTGGCGGCCGCAGCGGCGGCCACGACGCTCCGCAGGTACTCCGCCGCCTGCACGTCGGGATTGGGCGCCGACTCCGCGTCGAACCGGCCGAGCGCCCAGGCGATCCCCTCGCTCATGTGCTTCTGGAACATCGGCTCCTTCCACGTGGCGTCGTTGTGACCGAAGTTCGTGTAAAAGACGCGGCCGGCACCATAGTCACGGACCCACGAGACCGGCACGTGCCAGGGCTCACGGGGCGAACTGCCCATCATCTCCAGGCTCACGAGCACGCGGAGATTCTCCGGCTTGTACCGCGGATCGTACTGGTAGATCTCGTCCTGCCAGCGGAACCGCGGCGGCAGCATGGCCGTGAGCCGGTGAGCCGGCTCGTGGACGACGAAGGCGTGCTGGCCGCTGGCGTTCCAAGGGTGACCGGCGAAGTTGCCGCCGATCATCTCGCAGTAGGCGTCGGAGCTCTTGAGCGTGTCGCTGGCGGCATGGAACCCGACGAAGGCCTTGCCCGACCTGAGCCACGCCAGGAACCCGTCGATGTCGGGCAGCGGCAGTTCGCCCGTCGTGCTGGCGAAGATCACGCCGTCGAAGTGGGCGAGCGACTCGGCCGCAAACGCCTTCGCGAACTGAACTTTCAGTCCCTGCTGCCAGACGGCGTCGGCCGCCCGAAAGGTCTCCTGCGCGGCCTTGAACGCCTCTTCCTGCTTCTTCCAGTCGTCGTCGCTGGTGCCCGCGGCCCGCTTGGGGGCCTGGGGCTGCGCCGGCCGTCCAGCCGGCATCCGCAGGAAATCGAGGTGGTAGAGGCCGCTTGCGCGGCCGAGCTCTTCGAGCACGCCTTCCGCGGTGTTGATCGAACTGTGCCTGAAGCCGTTGGTGACCGTCACGGCCAGGAGCCGCGCGGCGGCGGGCTCTCGGTCGGCCCGCGCGGCTGCGGCCGGTTCGGCGGCCGGGGCCGAAGGCAGTGCCGCCGACGTCACGAACACGAGTGCCGCCGCCACCAGCCACATCGGCCGACGCCCAGGGAGACGTCCAGGGAAACGCATCGCGCTCATTGTTTTTCTCCGAAGCACCAGAGGGAGTCGTGGGTCCGCAGGAAGATCCGGCCGTCGACGCAGGCCGGCGTGGCCACGGTCATCTCCTCGACCCCGCCCTCGCCGAGCATCTTGAAGGCGTCCGCGGCCGCGCCGGCGGCGGCCGGCCACTCGAGCACGCTCGCCGCGCCATCCTCGCGGACGAGGATCACCCGGCCGTCGACGATCACGGGCGAGGCGCTGTAGGCGTTGCGATTTTTTGCCAGCTCGGTCCTGACGAGCGTCTTGCCGGTGGCGGCGTCGAGGCACTCCACCCGGCCCTTGTCGGTGCAGACGAGCACCCGCCCGTCCTTGACGGCCGGCGTGGGCACGTCGGCGCCGAGGTCGGCGCGGACCCAGGCGACGTGCGAGGCGGTCACATCGCCCGTGCCGCCGCGGCGGATCGCGGTGATCGTCTCCCCCCTCGCATAGGGCGCGATGACGAGGTCGCCGGCCACCACCGGCGAGGCGATCGAGCGGAAGTACTTGTGGTGCGTCGGGTTCAGGCCGCCTGCCCGCCAGAGTTCCTTGCCGTCGGCCGCGTCATGGGCGGTCACATGGTCGGCGCCCAGCACGAAGACAACCTCGTCGGGTTCGCCCTTGGCCGGATCGCCCACGGTCACCACCGGTGTCGAATAGCTCTGCGCCGCCTCGTCGGGGGCGTCGAGCATCCGGTCCTGCTTCCAGAGCAAGTTGCCGGTCGCCCGCTCGAAGGCCACGAGGTAGCTCGGGCCCGTCTGCATCACGGCGACGATCACCGCCTTGGACGTCAACACCGGCGACGTCCCCAGATCCCACCAGAGCGTGTCCTCGCCGAACCGTCGTTGGAGGTTCGTCTGCCAGACGACGGCACCGTCGGCAAGCTTGAGCGCCGCCAATTCGCCGCTCTTGAAGTAGACCCAGACATGCGTGCCGTCGGTGACGGGCGACGAGTTGCAGCCGGTGGCCTTCTTGTGCTTGCCGGGCTTTTCCGCGCCGAGCTCCCGCCGCCAGAGTTCCTGCCCCGAGCGGTCGAAGCAGACCGCGGCGTCCTTGCCGTCGATCGCGCAGGTGACGACGACGGAATTCCCCCAGACCGCCGGCGTGCTCGCGCCGAGCCCCGGCAGCTTCACCCGCCAGAGCACGTGCTCGGTCGGGCTCCAGGAGGAGACGTAGCCGCGGCCGGCGGCCACGCCGTCGAGCGCGGGGCCGCGCCAGCTGGGCCAGTTGTCGGCCCGCACGGGACTTGGTGTCAGGGCGGCGACCGCCATCCACACGATCATCCCGCCCACCGCCGCCCGACCGTTCGTCGTCATGGTTCTTCTCCACCTGCTCGCCTGGCCTCCGGTGCTCCCGGGCCCCACAGTGTACAACGCACCCCTGAGATCAAAACGGCCGCCTCCAGCACGGTCGGGGAGGGTATGCTTGAGCCGTGGTGCGAGCCACTCACGCCCACACCGGAGGTTCGCCATGCGTCAGCATGTGCCGTTCTTGACCCTGCTCTGCCAACGCTTCGCCCGGTCGGTGCCGGCCCTGCTCGTGGCGCTCCCTGTCTGCGTGTCGCCCGCGGACGCAGAAACCCCGGCCTCTCAAACCCCGGCCGCGGCGGCGGCGGCCAAAACGCGGTGGGAACAGGCCGTCGAGAAGATGCCGCTGGCCGGCGCAGCTGGTGCGGCGGCTGGGTCAGCCGCACCAAAGCCTGCCGGCGAGCCCTTCACTGTGCCCGCGGGCTTCCAGGTGGAGCGGCTCTTCGTCGTGCCGAAGGACGAGCTCGGCTCGTGGGTCTGCCTGACGACCGACCCCGCGGGCCGGCTCTTCGCCAGCGACGAGAAGGAGAAGGGGCTCGTCAGGATCACCCCCGCGCCGCTCGATGGTTCGCAGCCCACGGTCGTCGAGCGGGTGCCCGTGGCGATGAGCCAGGCCCAGGGCCTCCTGTGGGCGTTTGATTCCCTCTACGTGGTCCGCAATGGCGGGCACGGCGGCGTCGACGACAACGCCCTCTCCCGCGTCACCGACTCCGACGGCGACGACACGCTCGACACGGTCGAGAAGCTCCGCGGCTTCGACCGCGGCGGCGAGCACGGCCCGCACGCGATCCGGCTCTCGCCCGACGGGAAAAAACTCTTCGTCGTCTGCGGCAACCACACGAAGCCGCCCTTCGCGGTGAAGAACCTCACGGAGCCGCAAACCATGGGCGGCATCCGCTCCACGCAGCGGCGGGTGGCGCTGCCACCGGAGGCGTCGAGCCGGCTGCCGGCCAACTGGGACGAAGACCTGATCCTGCCGCGGATGTGGGATGCGGGCGGCCATGCCGTCGGCCTCCTCGCCCCCGGCGGCTACGTGGTCAGCACCGATCCCGACGGCAAGACCTGGGAGCTCTGGAGCGCCGGCTACCGCAACGCCTACGACATGGCCTTCAATGCCGACGGCGAGCTGTTCGTCTACGACGCCGACATGGAATGGGATTTCGGAGCCCCCTGGTATCGGCCGACGCGGGTCAACCACGCCACGAGCGGCAGCGAACTGGGCTGGCGGAGCGGCACGGGCAAGTGGCCGGCCTGCTATCCCGACAGCCTGCCGGCGCTCGTCGATCTGGGCCCCGGCTCGCCCGTGGGCGTGTCGTTCGGCTACGGGGCGAAGTTCCCGGCCAGGTACCAGCAGGCGCTCTACGTCTGCGACTGGACGTTCGGCACGATGTACGCGATCCACCTCGAGCCCGAGGGGTCGACCTACAAGGGCACGAAGGAGGAATTCGTCGCGCGGTCGCCGTTGCCGCTCACCGACATGACGATCGGCCGGGATGGCGCGATCTACTTCACCGTGGGCGGCCGGGGCAACCAGAGCGAGCTCTACCGGGTGACCTACTCAGGACCAGAGCCGACGGCGCCGGTCGACGCGCGGCAGCCCGCGCAGGCCGAGGCGCGGCGGCTGCGGCATGATCTCGAGGCCCTCCACCGGCCCGCCGCCGATCCCGCCGCCGCGGTCGCGCTCGCGATCGAACAGCTCGCGAACCCCGACCGGTTCATCCGCTACGCGGCCCGCGTGGCACTCGAGCATCAGCCGCTCGACCGCTGGCAGGACCAGGCGCTCGCGGTTGCGGAGCCGCGGGCGCGGATCGCGGCCGCCATCGCCGTCGCGCGTCAGGCCGACCCCGACGCACAGGGCCGCGTGCTCGCCGCGCTCGACGCCCTCGACCCCGCCGCCCTCGACACGGCCGGGAAGATCGATCTCGTGCGGGCCTACGAACTGGCCCTCATCCGACTCGGCCCGCCGTCGGCCGCGGTCAAGGAACGCATCGCCGCCAGGTTCGCCCCGCTTTTTCCATCGGGCGCGTTCGATCTCGACCGCGAACTGTCGAGCGTCCTCGTCGCGGTGCGGGCGCCGGGCATCGTCGCGAAGCTCGTCGGCCTGCTCGAGCAGCCGAGCGGCTCGGCCACAGCGACGAACCTCGCGGCCGACGAGGACGCCCTCCGGCAGCTGATCGCCCGCAACACGGGCTACGGGTCCGCCGTGCGGGGTGCGCTCGAGAAGCGGTCGGACCTCCTGCAGGTCCACTATGCCTACGCCCTGCGGACGATCACCGAGAAGACCGCCTGGACGCTCGACGATCGCAAGGGCTACCACGCCTGGTTCGCCCGCGCGCGGGAGTGGGCCGGCGGCAACAGCTTCCGCAGATTTCTCACGAACATCGAAAACGAGAGCCTCGCGGGCTACAGCGAGAACGACAAGCTGGCGCTCGAGACCCTCGGGGCCAGGAAACCCTACACGCCCCCGCCGCTGCCGAAGCCGGAGGGCCCGGGCCGACCGTGGACGATCGAGGAGGTGCTCGCCGCCGCCGGCCGCGAAGGGGACAAGGGGCTCTCCAAGGGCCGCGACTTCGAGCATGGCAAGCGGTCGTTCGCCGCGGCCCGCTGCATCGTCTGCCATCGCTACGGCGAGGACGGCGGCGCCACCGGCCCCGACCTCACGCAGGTGGCCGGCCGCTTCCAGCTCGTGGACCTCGTGGAGGCGATGATCCATCCGAGCAAGGCGGTGTCGGATCAATACAAGGCCACCATCGTGCAGACCTCGAACGGCAAGGTCTTCATCGGCCGGATCGTGAGCGAGTCGCCGGAGACGATCACGATCGTCACCGACCCCGAGGATGCGACCAAATTCGCCGAACTCGCGCGGGCCGACATCGAGGAGATCTTCCCCGCCAACGAGTCGCTCATGCCGAAAGGCCTGCTCGACCCGCTCAACGAGTCGGAGGTGCTCGACCTGCTGGCCTACACGCTCTCCCGCGGCAACCCGCGGGATCCGCGGTTCCAGAAATAGCGGTCGGAAAAGAGCGGGGGCTCGCCCTGTCCCGGCGGCCACCCGCCGGAATCGCCGCCGCATTTGCCTCGCGGCTCGCCGCCTGCGAACACTTCTCCCCGAAGACTGCTCCAAGGGATCGCCGGGCCCCCGCCCGGCCGCGGCACGGGATCGCCTGGCCTGGCCTTTCCTTCCGCGGGAGATCCCGATGGCGACGCGCTTGAACGGTGGCCCACTGTCGGTGGGGCAGATTTCTTTGGAGGGCGTGCGGCAGTTGCTCGGCCGCCACGAATCTCCCTGCCTGTCGCTCTACCTGCCGACGCACCGCCGCGTGCCGGGCAACACGGTCGATCTGCCCGCCTACCGGCACCTCGTGGAGGCGCTCGAACTCTCGGTGGCGGGCTCGCAGCCCCGGGATGCGATCGAGCGGCTCATCCATCCCTTCCACCAGCTCGAGGTCGACCACGATTTCTGGCAGCACACCCGCGACGGGCTGGCGGTGCTCGCCGCCGACGGCCGGGCGCAGGTGTTTCTCCTGCAACGGGCGGTCCAGCCGTTGGCGGTGGCGACCGAGCGGTTTCACACGATGCCGCTCCTGCGGATCGCCGCCTCGATCGACCGCTTCAACCTGCTCACGCTCACGAGCCACGCCGCGCATGTCTACGAGGGACTGGCGACGGAGGGCGGCGTGGAACGGCTCGACCCGGTGCCCCTGCACGATCCCTTCGCGGGCGGCACGGAAACGGCCGGCGGCATGGACGTGACCCGCGGCGAGGCGATCGACCAGGAGACCTTCCAGCCGCACCGCGTGCAGCGCGGCACGGGGCCCGCGGGCCTGGGGTTCGGCAGCATCGTGCACGGCGGTTTCGGCTCCCGGCAGGACGACATCGACGCCGACACCGAGATCTTCCTGCGGTATGTCGACGAGATCGTGCACGAGCGGGTCACGAAGCATTCGGGGCTGCCGCTCGTGCTCGTCGCGCTGCCGCGGCTTGCAAGCCTCTTTCACTCGCTCTCGAAGAACCGGCTCCTGCTCGACAAGGGGATCGATCGCGACGTGCATCTGCTCCCCGAGCACGAACTGCCCGATCTCGTGGCGCCGCTGTTCGCCGCCGCCCGCCGGGCGCGGATCGACCACGATGTCCACACCTTCCTGCAGGCCCGGCCACGGGACCTCGGCTCGGGAGATCTCTCCGACGTCGCCCGCGCCGCGGTCGCGGGCCGGGTGGGCACGCTGCTCATCGAAAAGGACCGGTTCGAGCCGGGCTGGCTCGATCCGGCCACCGGCGCGATTCAGGGCGACGGCGAGGCTTCCGCCGATCTGTCGCGGTCGGGCGACCGGCCGGCGATCCACACCGCCGATCTCTTCGGCTCGGTCGCCGAAACGGTGCTGCTGCATGGCGGCGGCGTGGTGGCCCTCGAGCGGAACGCGATGCCCACCGAGAGCGGCGTGGCGGCGATCTACCGGTACTGACTTCACGCGACGGCTCGGCCATCCTGGCCGACCGTCGCTTGGCGGGCCGCCGCCCGCTGGTGCTTACCCGGCCCTCCAGGCCTGGCCATGCGAGACGATGCATTGCCTGCTTCTTCACGCGACGGCTCGGCCATCCTGGCCGACCGTCGCTTGGCGGGCCGCCGCCCGCTGGTGAGAGCGTCGCATCCTTGCGACGCAGTCCTGCGTTGACCATCCGGGCGGCCAACGGAGAGCGCGAAACCGCCCGCTATTGCTACTACCGGGAGCATCTTGTAGCTGACTTGAGTGATCACAATGTTTCATCCAAGCCCGAAGCGCGAGCGAGGGACTGTGCAGAGCGGAGGTCATCGATCCCCTTTTGGCTCGGACCCCCGGTCCGGGCTCCCTCGCTGGCGCTTCGGGCTTGCATGGGAAGTGGGCCGGTTCGGGGTTCAAGTGTCAACCATTGGGTGCTCCCGGTAGTAACACGGGCCTCCGGGCCTGACGCTCCGGGGTGATGCTGGCAGAAGTGGTGAATCGGTTTTGACCCCGTCCCCGGGTTGCCACCCGGGGCTTCTTGGCAACCGCAGCGCCGTCATCAACGGTCACGCCACGCTCGACGAAAAGCCCGGAGCGGAAGCGACGGGACGGGTCCAAAAAACATCCACCATGCCGTGAGCCTTGCCCATCCGCCGGCGGCGAGCGCGTGCCCCCGGCCGGCGAAGCGGCTTCGCGGGAAGCGCGGCGTGCGGGTACAACTGCGTCCATGGCTGCATCTTCCCGCGACGACGCGTTCACCGACTGCCCCGACCGCCGCGACACCGGCTCCGAGAAATGGGACCGCTGGGCCGGACGCGACATCCTGCCCCTCTGGGTGGCCGACATGGATTTTCGCGCGCCCGAGGAGGTGCTCGACGCCCTGCATGCCCGCGTCGAGCACGGCGTCTTCGGCTACACGGCCGACACGCCCGATTTCGCCGACTCCCTCGTCGCGCACCTCGAGCGGCTGCACGGCTGGCGGCCCGATCCCGCCTGGGTCGTCGGCACGCCCGGCGTGGTGACGGGCCTGGCGATCACGGCCCGCCTGCTGGCCGGCCCCGACGACGAGATCCTCACGTTCACGCCGGTCTATCCGCCGTTTCTGAACCTGCCCGGGCTGGCGGGCCGCCGCACGGTACGCGTGCCGCTGGCCCAGTCGGCAACGGGATGGACGATCGACTGGGATGCACTGGAAAGCGCCCTCTCTCGAACATCAAAACTCTTCTGGCTCTGCCATCCGCACAATCCCACGGGCACGGTCTTCGGCCTGGAGGAACTGCTGCGGCTGGCCGACGTCGCCGAGCGGCATGGGCTGACGGTGATCTCCGACGAGATCTGGTCGGACCTCCTGCTCGATGGCCGACGGCACATCCCCTTTGCGAGCGTCGACCATCCGGCGGCGCGGCGGGCGATCACGCTCACGGCTCCCTCGAAGACCTGGAACCTGGCCGGCCTGGCCTGCGCAGCGGGCATCGTGCCCGACGCCGACCTCCGCCGCCGCTGGCGGCCCGCCGGCGGGGGCCTCGTGCCGATGGTGAACCCATTGGGCTACGCGGCGGCCGAGGCGGCCTGGCGGCACGGCGACGCGTGGCGACGGCGGCTCGTCGCCGTGCTCGAACGGCACCGCGACCTCGTGCTCGAAACCGTGCGCGGCATCCCGGGTCTCACGGCCGCCGTGCCGCAGGCCACGTATCTCGTCTGGATCGACTGCCGTGGCACGGGCGTGGCCGATCCGCAGGCCGCCTGCGAAGCAGCGGGGCTGGGCCCCTCCGACGGCCGGGATTTCGGATTCCCGGGCTTCATCCGGCTCAACACCGCCTGCCCCACGGACCGTCTCGAAGAGGCGCTCCGCCGGCTCCGCCGCGCTTTTTCCTGAACTGCTTGTTCCTCAAGCAGTGGGAAAAACCGGCAGTCTGGGAAATCTGCGCATCGGCCGAAACCGTTGCCGCCGGCGGGCTGGCGGGCTCACCTTCGTCGAGCGGGCCGACCGATGCTCCCAGTGAGCGGCAGAGAGATCCCGGTCCCGTTTCGGCAGGAGCAGACGATGTCACGCAGACGTTCACGGAAAGAAACCTACGCCCAGAAGGTGGTCGGCCTGGCCACCACCGCCCTGCCACTCCCCGACCCGGTGGAGAAGGTGGCGCGATCGCGGTGGGGTGCGCGGCTGCTGATCGTACTCGTGCCGATCCTCATCGCCACCGGCGTGATCACGATCTCGTGGACCGGGGGACTGCCGAGCATCTCCGTCAATCAGGATCGCGCCGCCGCCGTCGGCCGGGAAGTGAAGGACGAGGCGATCAAGGCGGCCGAGCGGGTCAGGCAGTACGGCGACAGCAGCTACCGCTGACGCCTACTTCACGCGAAACACGACATCCTGTCGTTTTCGCTTGGAAACCTCCGGTTTCTGGTGCTGCGCATGGCATCCTGCCATGCAACCGTACAGACAATGCAGCGCCTACTTCACGCGAAACACGACATCCTGTCGTTTTCGCTTGGAAACCTCCGGTTTCTGGTGCTGCGCATGGCGTCCTGCCATGTAGCCGTCCAGACACCGCCCGGGCCTGCTTCACCCGAAACACGACATCCCGGCGCTTGCGCTTCGGGCTTGCATGGGACCGGAATCCCGGCGCTCGCGATTGGACTCGTATGCCCCCATAAAAGCCCCCGGCGCGAGCCGGGGGATTCCGGGATACGGCGTCACCCGCGCGTCCACTCGGCGTCGACATACCGCCACGGCCGACCGGGGGGAGGCTCGTCCCTCAGGCACTCGGGCAGCCGCGGCTGCGACCAGCCGTCGAAGCAGATCCGCCGCGCGAACCGCAGGATCGACCACGGCATGCCGACGGCCGAGAAAAACGGCGGACCGGCCGAGGGCCAGGGGCCGCCGTGCTGCATCGGCGGCACGACCGCGACGCCCGTCGGCATCCGGTTCTCGATGATCCTGCCCGCCCGCGGGACGAGCCGCTCGGCGACCCGGGCGAACGCCGCGTCGTCGCGGCCATCCGCGGCGGCATAGATGCTCGCGCCCAAGGCTCCGGGCACGCACGCGACCGCCTCGAGCAATTGCGCTTCGTCGCGACACGGCACGAGCAGCGTGGCGTTGCCGAAGGCTTCGATGACGAGCGACTCCGGCCGGGCCAGCAGTTCGGCGGCAGGAACCTCGAGCAGCGTCGGCCGATGGCCGCACGGTCCGTCGGCCGCGCCGCCGCCGGCCACGAGCCGCGCGCCTGACCGCTCGAGCGCCGCGATCGCCGCCACGAGCCGATCGCGGCCGGCCGGCCCGAGGAGCACCTGCTCCCCGATCGCGGCAAACCGTGCGGCGACGGCCTGCGTGAGTGTGCCTGCCGCCTCATCGGCGATGAAGAACACGAGCCCCGGCTTCGTGCAGAACTGTCCGGCCGACCCGGTCACGCTCGCGGTCAACGCCTCCGCGATCTCGATCCCGCGGTCAGCCACCGCGCCCGGCAGGAGAACGACTGGATTGATGCTCCCCATCTCCACCCAGATCACGCGGCCCGCGGCGGCCGCCGCCGCGTAGAGCCGCCTGCCGGCCTCCTGACCGCCCGTGAAGCCGGTCGCGCCGACACGTGGATCGGCGACGAGGCGTTCGCCATCTTCGGGTGAGAGGCCGTGCAACAGTTGCAGGGTCGCCGCGGGCAGTCCCGTGTCGTGGAGGGAGGCGACCGCCTCCTCGGCGGCCAGCCGCGACACGCCGGGGTTGCCCGGATGGGCCTTGGCGATGACGGGGTTGCCGGCGGCGATCGCGGCCGCGAAGTCGCCGCCGGTGACGGCGCCGTAGGCCAGCGGAAAATTCGCCGGCGGGAAGACGACGACAGGCCCGAGCCCGAAGGCGGCCGAGCGGATGTTGCGCCGGGAGTCGATCATCGCCATCCGCCAGGTGCCCTCGCGGGCGGCGGCGGCGGCCTGAAGCAATTGGTCGAGCGTCCTCGGCAGCTCCACGTCGGCCAGCCGCGGCGCGATCTCGAGGCCCGACTCGGCATGCGCCACGGCGACCAGCTCCGTGGCGCGGGCCGCCAGCCGATCGGCATAGCGCTCGAGAAACGCGGCCAGCCGCTCTCCCGGCAGCCGGCCCAGCGTGGCGGCGGCCGCGGTGGCCGCGTCGAGCGCCGCCGCGACGTCGTTCCACCCGCTGACCGGCCAGCGTTCGGGCCGCTCCCGGCCGGTCGTGGGATCGACCGCGCGAAAGTGATCCGTCGCCGCGGCGGCCCGCCAGCGGCCCGCCACGAGCACCGGCTCGGCGGCGTCGCAGGGAGTGATGGTTTCCATGGCGGGATTGTAGTCCCAGCCTCCCCCTGGCACGGGAGTTGCACGACTGGTTTCCCGGTGCGACACGGACCCGGTCGGCCGCCGGCGGCGGGTGCGACTGTCGGAGCACGGCAGCGAACGACTCCGAAAACACCGCTCGGTGAGGTGCGTCATGGCCAGATCAGCGGGAGGTTCCTTTCCAGCCGGATTCCGTCAGGATGCGTCGCGCGTTGCAAAAAGCCACGTGCCACGGTTCGCAGGCGGCGGCCTGTCGTTCGTCGCGTGGCCCGGGCTCTTCGGTGGCGGGGCCTGCGGCCCGAAGAGACCCGCCACTCCCGTGCTCGGCATCGAACCCCTCGAGGCCCGCTGCGTGCCGGCCGCGATCACGCCGCTGTTCGTGGAGAACACGCAGCCCTTCGACCGCCGCGCCGAACCGGTCACCTCCGGCGTGCCGCTGCCGCAGTCGCTCAACCTCACCAGCCCCAACCAGCTGCGGATTCTCGACGCCGCCGGCCGGGAGGTCCCCGCGCAATTTCGCGTGCTGGGCCGCTGGGGCGGCGGCGCGACCGACACCTCCCGCCCGATCCGCTGGCTGGAGGTGCACTTCGCCGCCGACGTGCCGCCGCGGGCCACCGCCACCTACACGCTCGACGATGCGGGGACAGGTTCGGCCGCAGGCAGGCTCTCCACGACCCAGACCGCGGACCGGATCACCGTCGGCACCGGGCCGGCCCGCTTCGAGATCGACCGCGGCCGGTTCGACCTGTTTCGCACGGTCTGGTTGGACACGAACGCCGACGGCGTGTTCGCCGACGACGAGCGGATCGTCGCGCCGACTCCGACCGCCGGGCCGTTCGTCAGCCACGAGGGCACGGAGTATCGCGGCAACGCCCAGGCTCCGCGTGCGGTGGTGCTCGAGGAATCCGGCCCGCTCCGCGCGGTCGTCCGGGCCGAGGGCTTCCACGCGGCCGACGGCCGGCCGATGCTGCGGTTCGTCACGCGGCTGACCTTCCACGCGGGCCAGAGCCACGTCGAGGTGCATCACACGATCATCGAGGGACGGCAGAGCGGCTCGGGCAACGAGAGCATCGAGGGGCAGGTGGCGACCTCGATCGAGCGGGCGGGGCTGCGGCTGAACCTCGAGCTCGGCGGCCCTGTCGAGGCGCGGCTGCGCGGCAACGAAGACACGGTGCATCGGACGCCGTTATCCGCCGGACAGACCGCCACGCTCGCGCAGGAGCGGCTGACCGACTGGACGCGGCCGCTGGCCTACCGCGGCACGATCGGCGGCGCGACGGTCGAAACGGGGCAGCGGGCCACGCGGGCCTGGGCCGGCATCGGCGATGCCCGCTGGGGTGTCGCCGTCGGCACCCGCGACTTCTACCAAAAGAATCCGCAGCGGCTGGGGGTGGCCGCCGATGGCACGGTGCTCGTGGAGTTTCCCTCCGAGCCCTTCGTGATCCGCCAGGCGATGGGGCTCGGCGAAACCGCCGTCATCTGGTTCCACGCCGGGGAGGCCACCACGGCCGACACCGAACGGATCATGGAGGGCTTCGGCAAGGACAGGCTCTTGGCCACCACACCGGGCGACTGGGCCCGGGCCACCGGCGCGCTGGGGGAGGTGCCGGGCCCGCTGCCTGCACGCTGGGCCCGGGTCGACGACTACCTGCGCGACAGCGCGGCCGCCAGCCTCGAGCACGCCACCAGCGGAGCCGCGTTCGGCCTGATGCACTACCTCGACCTGCCGATCGACCGCTTCGGTCGGGCGGCGAATCCGGACGACACGGCCTGGAGCAACTCCTACTGGGATCCGGCAGCCTCGCTGGCGGCCCAGTTCGCGCGGACGGGAGACACCCGGCTGCTCGAGCACTTGCTCTTCCCGATGGCCCGGCACTTCTACACGACCGACATGTACGACCCCGACGACACGGGGAGCTACACCAGCGGGATCGGCGGCGCCCGCGGCGTGGCACACCGGGGTGCGTGGACCGGCGAATACCACTACCTCGAAAGCCTCTGGGACCATTACTCCCTGACCGGGGATCCGCGGGCCCTGGAACGGGGCCTGGCCGCCGCCCGCACCTACGCCTTCCATCCCCAGTGGGCCGTGACGGCCGATCAGGGCGGCTTCGAAACCACGACCCGCACCCTGAGCCAGAAATTCAACACCATGATGGAGGCCTGGCTGGCCACCGGGGATGCCGCCCTGAAGACGGCCCTCGACGCCCAGGTGCGCGAGTACCTCGCGCGCCGTTTCACCCCCGAAGGATTCGCCACGGCCGGCCCCGTCACCGGCACGAGCTACCGCGCCGAACAGGCCTTCATGATCCTGCTGGGCATGCACGACACGATCTACCGCTACTTCCAGCTCACCGGCGACCCGGCCGCGCGGAACTTCGTGGTCACGATCCCGGAACGCATCGCCCGGCACTACCGCGTCGGCCAGGAGCCGGGGACCGCCGACTTCATGCGGTTCCACACCAGCGTGGTCGTGCATCGCACCGCCGGCGGCGGCTTCACCGTCACCCGCATCACGCCCAACGGCAACAGCGACGACTTCTTCTACACCGAGTCCTACGTCGGCCTGGCCACCGCGCTTGCCCGCGCCTGGCAGGTGGGGGGCGATGCCGCCAACCGCGTCCGGGCCGAAGAACTGTTCGATTTCGTGATCCCCCAGCTGCGGGCGGCGATCTGGGACAAGCCCAACGCGATGGCGAGCCGCAGGCTCCTGCCCGGCTTGGGCCTGTTGACGAGGCAAGCGTCGCCGATCGCGCCGCCCATCGCCCCGACGCTCGCCGGCACCATCGGCACGCCCACGTTCAGGCCCGCCCGCGGCCCGGTCCTCCTGGCTCCGGGCGCCACCGTCGTCGATCCCGACACCGTCCGGTTCGGCGGTGCCGTCCTCACCGTGCGGCTGGCGGGCGGCGGAATGCCGCGGGACCGGCTGCGCCTCGTCGGTGCCGCCGGCCGGCTCACGGTGCGTGGATCGGCGGTGCGGCTCGACGGCATCCCGATCGGCACGGTCGTGGGGGGCGGCGGCAACCGGCCGCTGGTCATCACCTTCAACCGGCACGCCGACCGGACGGCGGTCGAGACGGTGCTGCGGAACGTGGCGTTCCAGACCACGGAACGGCCCGCCGCGAGCCCGCGGCGGAGCATCCGCATCACCCTGGCCGAGGCATGGGGGGGCGTCAGCAATCCCTTGGTCGTTTCCCTCCAGGTGAGACCGTAAGCGGCTCACGTTCGGGCACGTCTGTCGGCCCGCCCTGCCGGCGACCCGACACGCCGGCAGCATGCTGTACAATCCGCCCCCATGCGGCACGCCCCGATCAACCCCGCGCTCTTCGTCTCGCACCGCCGGCAGCTCACGGCCCATCTGCCGGAGCGGAGCCTCGTGATCGTGCATGCCGCCGACGTGCTGCCCACCACCGGCGACGGCACGCTGCGGCTCCATCCGGCCAGCGACCTCTTCTGGCTCACCGGCATCGAGCAGGAGGAGAGCGTGCTCGTGCTCGCCCCCGACGCGATCGATCCGGCCTGCCGGGAGATGCTCTTCGTGAAGCAGCCCAGCGAGGCGCTCACCATCTGGGAGGGGCACAAGCTCTCGAAGGAGCAGGCGGCCGAGATCTCGGGCGTCTCCAAGATCCGCTGGCTCGCCGACCTGCCGGGCGTGCTGCACGGGCTCATGGGCGAGAGCGGCACGGTCTATCTCAACTCCAACGAGCACGAGCGGGCGGGCACCGACGTGGAGCCCCGCGACCTGCGGCTGGCCCGGCAGCTCCTGGCCCGCTATCCCCTCCACCACTACGAGCGGCTCGCGCCGCTCCTGCGGCAGCTGCGGGCGGTGAAGAGCCCGGCCGAGGTGGAGCTCGTCCGGCAGGCGATCGACATCACCGACCAGGGCCTGCGCCGCATGCTCGCGGTGCTCCGGCCGGGGGTGATGGAGTATGAGCTCGAGGCCGAACTGATCGGCGAGTTCACGCGCCGCCGCGGCCGGATGGCCTACGAGCCGATCGTCGCGGCGGGAAAGAACGCCTGCGTGCTCCACTATCAGGAGAACGACCAGCCCTGTCGCGACGGCGACCTCGTGCTCGTCGACGTCGGGGCGTCCTATGCCAACTACGCCGCCGATCTCACCCGCACCTACCCGGTGAATGGGACATTCTCGCCGCGGCAGCGGGCGGTCTATGAAGCCGTGCTGCGGGTGCTCGAGCACTCGATCGCCCGTGCCACCGCCGGCACGTTCCTGCGTGACTGGAAGCGGGCGGCGCAGCTCGAGATGAACGAGGAGCTGCTCGGCCTCGGCCTCCTGACCAAAGAGCAGGTGGCGAAGGACACGCCCGAGGAGCCGGCCTGCCGGAAATACTTCATGCACGGCCTGGGCCACTCGCTCGGCCTGGGGGTGCACGACCTCGCGCCGCAAAACGGCCCGCTGTCCCCCGGCTGGGTCGTGACGGTGGAGCCGGGCATCTACATCCCCGAGGAGGGGATCGGGATTCGCCTGGAGAACGACATCCTCGTCACCGAGGACGGCCCGGTCGATCTCTGCAGGCACGTCCCCATCCAGCCCGACGACATCGAGCAGCTGCTCGCGCGATAGCCATCCCGCGGTTTTCGGTATACTCCCGCAGCCTTCATCCCCCAGGAGCCCACGCGATGCGTCTTGCGACCCTCGTCCCCACCGCCCTCTTCTGTCTCGTCCTCACCACCTTCGCCCCCTTCTCCATGGAGACCGCCGTGGCCGCCGAACCCGCCGAAGTGCCCCATCCGCAACTCCCCGCCGGCGCCGGCAAGCTCGACGCCGACGCGCCGAAGTCGTTCGCCACGACCCCCTCAGGCCTGCAGTATCGCGTGCTCCGCAAGGGCACCGGCGCGAGCCCCAAGGCCACGAGCAACGTGAAGGTGAACTACCACGGCTGGCTCGACGACGGAAAGGTGTTCGACAGCTCCTACAAGCGCGGGGAGCCGATCGACTTCGGCCTGAACCAGGTGATCCCCGGCTGGACCGAGGGGATGCAGCTGGTGGGCAAGGGGGGCATGATCGAGCTTTTGATCCCGAGCAACCTGGGCTACGGCCCGCGGGGCACGCCCGGTGGCCCGATCCCGCCGAACGCCACGCTCCACTTCCTCGTCGAATTGCTCGACGTGCGGTGAGCGGCTGCCGACCGCCGGGGCCTACCGCACCAGATCGCCGGGGGCGAGTTCGTAGGGCACGAGGTTGCCGGAGTCATCCACCGACTGCTGCCAATCCTTCACGCGCGGCGACACCTGCTTGCCGTTCGACGAGAGCAACTGGCAGTAGACCCACGCATCGATGCCGTTTCGCAGCACGCGGGTGCGGCCGTCGCAGAACGCCACGTTCACCGCACCGGGGTGATGCGACGAGGGATACCTCTCCCGCCAGTCGTCGCCATTGGCACCCACGATGGGCGGATTGGGAAGCGGGCAGGTGTCGGCGGTCGGATTGATCACCTGCGCGTCGGTCCGCGAGCCCTTGCCGATGTCGAGCGGGTGGAGCACCGAATGGTTTTCGACCCGGGCGCCGACGTTGGCTCTCACGAGCTGCGGATTGGCGGACCAGGAGATCTCCTTCGCGGCCCGCGGCCCCGATCGCTCCGTGACGAGAAGCGTGAAACCGTTCCCATCGACGGCGACCTTTTTGAGCGTGACGACGGCCGGCCGGTAGGTGGGCCGACTGGCGTCGAAGGTCGGCTCACCGGTCAGGTTGCCGACGGCGTCGACGAATACGCCGTCCCCCTCGAACTGGGTGCCGGGGCTCGACGCATCGTCGAGTTCCTCGCAGCCGGTTCCGGCATTGACGGCGTAGGAGAGCGGCGAGGTCGTCTTCAGTTCACCCCGCGACGCGCAGAGATAGGTCGGGACCTTGTTCGTCGAGGGATTCCCCGCGCCGTCCGCCCCCGCCTTGAACGAGGTGTACCAGTCGAAGACCGACTTGCTCTCGAGATGCGGCAGGATCGGCACCGTCCAGGAGACGCACGCGGTCTTCGGGTCGGTCTCGGTCCGCACCTTCGAATAGCTGTCGAGGAGGTTCCGCCAGCCAGGCAGCTGCCGCTGGGCGTCGTCGTAATTCGCCATTCCCATGGCGATCTGTCGCAGGTTGTTGGCGCACGATGTCCGGCGGGCCGCCTCCCGCACCATCTGCAGGGCCGGCGAGAGAATCGCCAGCAAGAGCGCCAGACACGCCACCGTGATCAGCAGTTCGACGAGCGTGAACGCCGGCCTCGACGATGCGGCCCGCAGGCCTCGCGGCGTGGCGACGGGGAGGGGGAGACGTGCTGGCATGGCGTCCTCGACAGTCTTCCTCGAAAGCGGGGCGAGGAATCGACCGCGTGACCTGTCAAGCGGCCGCCGCAGGGCGGGGAACGGCTGCCGTCATATCGGCCGCCATCGACGTGATCATACCTCGCGCGGCGTCCGGCTCCAACGGCGCGCCGACTCACGCAATCCTCACAACTCCTCACCGCCGCCGGTCACCGGCGGTCGGAAGCCTGCTCGAGCAGCTTCGTCGCCCGTTCGAGGTTGGCCCGCGCGTCGCGATAGCCCGGGTCGTGGCCGACGGCGGCCCGGAAATGCTCGGCGGCCTCGGCCACGCGGCCCTGCCGGGCATGGATGACGCCGAGAAGGTTGTGTGCCCGGGCATGCCTGGGATGGAGCAGGAGCACGTTTTCGTAGAAGCGCGCGGCCTCGGCGGGCCGGTTGACCTTGTCGAGCGCGACCGCGAGGCTGAACTGCGCCGGCACGCTCGTCGGGCCGACCCTCACGGCGCGGCGCAGAAAGTCGACGGCCTCGCCGGGCCTGTCGACGTCGATCAGCGCACTGCCGAGGTTGCAATTGCCGAGAAACGTGTTCGGGTCGACCCGGATCGCCTGGGCCCAGAGCGTGAACGAGTCCCTCCAGACACGGCTCTGCGTAAAACTGGCCACGGCGAGCAGCATGAGCGGCATGGCGAGGCCGGCGATCGCCAGCGGACCTGCCGCGCGTTCGAGCAGCCGCGCAGAGCCCCAGGCGACGGCGAGGGCCGGGCCGAGCAGCGCGAGATAACAGTACCGATCGGCCACCGTCGAATACTCCTGGAACAGGAAGGGGATGAACCCGAGCACGGGCAGGAGCGCGACGACCGCCACCGCCACGGGCACCCGCCAGCGGCCCAACCGCCGGGTCAAGAGAATCGCCGCCACGACCAGCCACGCCGC